>JACVQG010000276.1 GCA_015661045.1 Dehalococcoidia bacterium
TAGCTCCGTAGCCGTTGTAGCCCGCTCTCTGAGTTGATGAGCGCTTGCTATTTCCTCGTCTTTGAAATAAGCCGTTCTTGCCATAGATCACCTCTATGGAATGATTATACATCACTGTCATCTTGATTGCAATATGGAATTACAACCGTTTGACACAGAAAACAAATTTAGGCATAATAATCCAAACCATGGGCGTTGGCCCGTAGAATCATGTTCCCAATCTGCACTGATCTGCAAAGGCTATCAAGTGGGAAAACAAAAAAGAGGAGGATGCTGGAAAATGAAGAAATGGCTTTTATCTCTATGCGTTTTGATAGGTATTTTGCTGACAGCCTGTGCCCCTCAGGGCACTCCGGCATCAGCCCCAACTCAGGCGCCAACGCTGGCACCCGCCCAACCAGTACCAGTGGCCAAAACCCTAACTAAAGAAGAAGCATCGTGGAACACTGTGGTTGAAGCAGCCAAGAAAGAGGGCTATCTCAGCGTTTATTCTTATAACATGGTGGGAGATGTGGGCGTAGCCGTAAGCCGCGCCTTCAAGGCCAAATACGGCATCACGGCAGATATAATCACCGGTCGGGGAGCGGAGTTTGTAGAAAGAGTTAAGACAGAGAAGCGAATGGGGCGGCTTGTGGCCGATGTCAACGATGGTAGCTCAGTGCATTCTGAGATTATGAAAAATGAGGGCCTGATTATAAACCTGTCCAAAGAGCTTCCTGTTGTTCTGGAGGAGGGTGTGTGGAGGGCGAATGTATTCAGTATAGACAGTAAAGATAAGTATGTAGCTTCGCTTTCCGTGTACTACATGTGCCCCTGGATTAATTCCAAACTTGTTACGCCTTCAGACATACCTCAGGTCTGGCGAGACCTGTTAAAGCCCCAATGGAAGGGTAAAATGGTACTAACTGACCCTACTGTCAGCGGAGGCCCTCAGCAGTTCTTTGTACCCCTGATGCGGGAGGGTATCATTGATGAAGAATTTATGAAGGCTCTTTACACGCAGGACCTTATGTTTGCATCCTCGGGACCAGACGAGCCCCGGATCCTGGCGCGAGGCGAAAGGTTGCTTTCAATCCGGGGCCAGGCCGCGACTTATGGCCGGTTTGTTGCCGAGGGTGCGCCTATCAAGGCCATTGAAATGAAAGATGGAGTTGTCCTGGTTGCAAGCCCAACAATGGTAGTGTTTAATAACTCTCCTCACCCTAACGCGGCCCGGCTTTACGCCAACTGGCTCCTTTCCAAAGAGGGGCAGGCGGCTTATACCATAGCCGCGAGCGCAACTCCAATACGCAGTGACGTACCCGATTCTGCGCCCGAGGTAGCACGGCTGACTCCCCAAAGGCCTGTTCTACAAACGACCGAGGACAATGAAAAAGCAGCACTACTTTTCCGTGACCGGTGGCCCGATAAACTATGGGGGCGACGATAGCCGTTATAGTCAGTAAAACTTGGCATTAAAAACAAAGAGGGTATGCCTTTAAGCAAGGTGGTCGTATTCTGCTATTGATATAAATAGCTATGATTGGCTTGCCCCCAATAGTTGTACCACTCTTAAATCGTTGCCGCTTCGAGGGTATCGATGAAACTTGCCTGGAGTATTTTTGTTCCTATGAGATGCACATCCGGCCTGAGAGTGGCTAAAACGCTATCAAGGTTTTCCAGTTCCAGAGAGGGGTCAGAAAGCCCAACAACGTCTAAGCCGGGTTCGAAAGAGAAGAAGGTTTTATATGCCTCCCTTAAAATCTCCTGCTCTTCCTTGATATAGAGTCGTATCTTTTTAACCTTTTGTACGGCTTCTACAACCTGTTGTCCTCTGCTCTCCTTGACTACGTCAATAATGCCCTGCTGCACTGGTCCCTCCAAAATCCTGATTTCGTTATCTTGCTATAATATTTCATTTCTGCTAACAACTGGAAATGGTGCATACACTCAATTATTGACAAAGTTCTGAACAAAGTTTAATTACGGCTCCTCCAAATAAAGGCTATTGTTGTTAACTCTGGGTTAATAAGGTTTACCTCAGCAATTCCAGGAACATTTCACTTTCAATGTCCACCTGTCATTGACCAACTAATTTATGAAGATAAAAATGTTGACTATTTACCAAGTATAGAACACCTTAAAATCTTTACCTCATGCCTTTACGGTTTTGGGAATAGCCTTGGTCCACGGTAATAAACGCAAAGCCTTTCCTAAAAGCCGCGACAGAGTTTCCCGAGTACAAAAATTCTTCCTAATATTTATTAACTTCCATTCCTAGAACTGTTTACACCAACTTTATGAAAATAGCACTTTAAATACACCATCCACAGCTTTATTCATACCCGGGTTTACTATATATTTAAACCTTGGTGAGATATTTGGAAGTACAGTGAAGCATTGTGAAGTAATGGTAATTTAAATTTAATGAATGAAAGCATAAGGTCTGGAGACTAAAATAATAAGTTCGAGGAGGGAGTATGCTACTTCATGAGCGTGATGAGAGCAAAATCCAAATAGAGGTCTTAGCCGAGGCCGAAGATATTATCCAAGCAGCAATAAAACATTATAAAACCGGACATGAGGTTAACAAGTATATCGGTCTACCACGGCAAACTGGTTACTGTGTACTATGTGGAAAACACATTTCCACCGATTCAAAAAGGCGAATATGTCTCGATTGCATTGAAGAATTAGATGAATGGGGTAAGGAAGTCTATACGGAACTTTTTTGCCATTGTTGTGGTAAGCCTTATTCGCCCTAAAGTTAACCCCAAAGTATTGGCGCCGATACCATCCGCCCAGCGCAACACCGGCAACATCATATCATTTGAAGTAGAATCCAATTGGGTTATGCGTAAAATACCCTTTTCCAAAGCCCGAGCTTAGTAGAGTGAATTGATAGGATTAGCCTGTGTACATCTACTAGCGCAGTGTCCCAGTCGGGCCTTCGCTTGAGCCAGTCGGCCAGTATGTGATTGGGGTCGCTTTTTCATTCATTGCAGGTTTTAATCCTGCTTTACCACGCGGGCATCGCTTAAGGCGCGTCTCTCAAGCCTACTGGTCCTTCTCTGGGCATTGAATTCATCTTTGTGGCGGGCATATCAGCGCTACCGCTCCTCCCGTCTCTTGCCACGCCTGCTGGTATTGACTTGCTCCCTATGTTGCTTCTTGTA
>JACVQG010000277.1 GCA_015661045.1 Dehalococcoidia bacterium
TGTTACCATTAGCGCCAATTACTCAGACAACCTTGCGGGTATCAACATTAACTCCGTATCTTTATTACTAAATAACGTATTCGTAGTCCCTGGTATAAAAACCATTTCTGGCCTATCCTATTCCACGAGCCTCATCCCCGGCAATAATACAGTCATATTGAGTGTAGGCGATAATGTAGGCAACACGGTAAGTCAAAGCTGGACGTTCTTTGTTGCACCACCTTCCATATTTTCGGGAGGGGGGTCTTTACCCCCAGTAACAATACCAGCACCAATTGTAACACCAGCGCCAGTCCCGGTTACCACGCCAGCGCCAATCAGGCCCGTAGCGACCACACCTCCTTCCCCAACCCAGACGCTGGTCACAAGTATTGAATCCCTTCAGCCAAAACAAGCGGCAACGGAAATTGCTACTGCAACTACATCCCAGGCTATCCAGGCATTACAACAAGCGACGGTGGACAAAGCGTCCCGCGTAATCTCCGAAACTGCTACTCCGAAAGCTACCGAAATAATAAATGAAATAGCTGTTAATAAAGCAATTGAAATAATGGAACGGGTGGATACCCCCAAAGCCGCCGAAATAATTGCTCAGCTAACCATCACAAAAGCAGTCGAAATTACAGAAAGGGTTACGGTTAACAGGGCATCCCAAATTATGGAGCAATCAGCGCCTGAGAAGGCGGCGCAAATTTTTAGTCAGGTATCCACAGGCAAAGCAGTGGAAATACTCAGCGCCATGGGATCGGAAAAAGCGGGGCAGGCGATGGATAAACTTTCCACCAGCAGGCTGGAGCAGATACTGCCTGCCATGCGTCGGGAGGTTATTCAAGAAAAACTGCCCGAAGTCTCACCCGCCAGGCAGTATGAAATTAAGCCGCAAACGCTCTTTCAACTGTTACCCCAGGTCAATGCTGAACAACTGGTAAGAGAGATCCCCCCGGCGCCGGGAAGAGGTATGGAAAAGCCCCTTCAGACTGCTAGCTCGGCGACCTCGGCTACCTACAACGTTAACCAGACCCGGCCTGGAGAGTGGTCAGCACTTGTAGGTACGCCATCGCCTATCAGCAATGTACTTGCCCGTTTCAAGGAATCGCTAAGCAATATCCAGGTTAATATAGAAGACCTGACCGCAAAGCCGGTAGATATCCGGAGTGAACCTTCCGGGCAAAAGGTCAACGGTTATATTAGAATTGACCTGCCGCAGAGTGCATCGTCGGCTGTTGAAGTTGGGTATATTCGCTTCTTCGTAGAGAAATCGTGGCTGAAAACAAATAAAATACACAAATGGTCGGTTATCCTCAGCCGTTATGACACCGAACTGGCCGCTTGGATGGCTTTACCCAC
The DNA here is from genome assembly GCA_015661045.1 of Dehalococcoidia bacterium. Classification (GTDB taxonomy): domain Bacteria; phylum Chloroflexota; class Dehalococcoidia; order JACVQG01; family JACVQG01; genus JACVQG01. The sequence continues at coordinate 1,348 of JACVQG010000277.1, forward strand.
CAAGCGGGTAGATGAGGATGTCACAAACGTATATTACACAGCTACAACGCCGAAATTCTCTGTCTTTGCTATTTCGGGCAGTACAGACGTGCCAGAGCGGGAATTCGATATATCGGGACTTGAGGTAACCCCTGCACAGGGGATAGCCGGACAACCCATCAAGGTGACCGCTGACATTGTTAATCTTGCCAGGACGTCCCGGAACTTCGTCGTTCCCTTATGGGTAAATGGAACGGTAGAAACATCCCAGGCGGTTGCGCTTGGAGCCGGTGCAAAGGCACGGGTGACATATACATTATCTAAAGCGCCAGGCAATTATGAAATCAGGTTGGACCGCCAGATAACCTCCTTCCAGGTTTCGCCCTCAACAGCAGAGCCAATAATACCGCCAACACTTTCTATTTCTATAAACCTATTCGGCGGTAACGGCAAGGTGACTATTGATGACAAAGGCACCGTCATGGAAGATGCGAAGATAACATCCAGGGACGGCAGGGTGACACTGAGCATAAATAAAGGCACAAAGGCGTTGAAAAGGGATGACACACCGGTTGATGCCATAAGCAGCCGCCCATTAGAAAAGGGTACGGAACTAAAGCCATCGGAAGGGAAGATAGTGATTGGGCAGGCAACGGACTTTAGCCCTGATGGGGCTAGCTTTGACCCACCCCTTGAACTGGCGTTGAGCTACGCCGGGGAGCAACTACCAGCGGGTGTCACTGAGGATAAGCTGGCGATAGCCTACCGGGATGGGACCGAGTGGGTCAAGGTGGATGGTAAGATCGACCGGATGCTCAAGACGGTCACTGCACCAATTGGCCACTTTACCATGTTTGCTGTGATTGCCCTCGTGCCACCCACTGTGCCACCGGTACCGTCGCCAGCGCCTAAACCCACTGCTACGCTGGCCACAACCCCAGCGCCAGTTCCGCAGCCTGTGGTCACTCCAGCGCCTATGACGGCTCCTATTCCAGTTTCTGGCGGTCGCCCTGCCAGAATTGGCTGGGCAGTGATAGGTGCGCTTGCCCTGGTCACTGTTTTACTGGTTATTACTTTGAAAAAACGGTTTTCAAAGTCGTGAAAATATAAAAGATCCGAAACAATGAGAGGTTATCTCCGTGGATTCTCTATTTATTTAATTCGGACAGCTACCCATATGAATGAGGGCAGGAAGAATGATTACATTGACGCTTATTGAATTCATCGCCTTTGGCGCTACCTGTGCTATGTTAGGGGTCATAATCGGGTTAAGCTTTCCTTTGCCGGCCAAAAAGGAAGACGGTAAAGTTGGTCTGGCCCGTATGCGAAAGTGGGTAAGGAAACACTACCGGTATTAGTACCCGTTCCCATATCCGCAGACTTATTTTTTCCACAGCTCAGGATAATATTTATCCCTGAATTTCTTGGCGGAATCATCAGCATCCTCTTTAGTCACAACCACCAATTTCGTAGTCGGGGGAATCCTCACATTGGGATGCCGAAAATCGGGCACATCTTTTCTTATGGGAGCGGTAGACCTGGCCTTATGGAAAACGGTTTGGCCCTCTGTAGATAAGAACCAGTTTATGAATAGCTTAGTGGCATTGGGGTGGGGAGAATCTTTAATGGCGCCGATGGCCGTAGTAGAAACAGCAATACCCTCTGCCATGGGGATTGCCTTGATGGGAGCCCCCTCCGCTGCTGATGAGCCTGCAACTATGTCAGGGCTGATCATGGAAAGTGGAGCCTGCCCCTGAGAAAGTTTCTGAATAACCTCGTAGTCTCCGGTAGCAAAAAGAAGATCCTGCTTGCCTACATCCCGG
>JACVQG010000278.1 GCA_015661045.1 Dehalococcoidia bacterium
GGAATCCTGAGCCGCACAATCGAAGGCGAAGAGCTATTACCCACCTTAAAAGCAGATATGATGAAGCGTAGCGCCTTTCATAGTTTGTGCAGGTCTTCGGCCCTGGCAAGGTATCTCCTGTAAGGATATAAAAGAGCCTTAATGGTTTTAATAATTGGAATTTAGTCCCGAGAAATCGGGATTTGGGATTTGGCGCTTTGAATTAGGAATTTCACCCGTGAGGAGGCAAATATGCCAACAATAAACTATGAAAATTTTCAGGGCCGGGTGCTGGTAGTTGACCTTAGCCGCGGCGAAGTAAAAACCGAAAAGGTATCCGGCGAGACTCTCCGTCAAAACCTCGGTGGCGCCTGTCTGGGAGCCAAACTCCTCTATGATAGAGTTCCACCGGGAGTAAACTGGGATGACCCCGGCAACTGCCTGATAATCGCCTCCGGCCCCCTGGGAGGCACCGTAATTCCAGGTTCGGGCACTATTTCTGTCATTACCAAAGGTGCGCTCACCGAAGGGGCCGCCGTAACCCAGGCTAACGGCTACTTCGGCGCTTACCTGAGGCATTGCGGGTTCGATGCTGTATTAGTTACCGGAGCTGCCTCCAAACTTAGCTATATACATGTTTATTCCGACGGCGCTGAGATCCGCAACGCAAGTTCTCTGGCTGGAAAGGATACATGGGAGACCGGCGACCTGATACGGCAGGAATTGGGAGGCGCTAAAGACATTAGCGTAGCGTGCATAGGACCGGCTGGAGAAAATCTGGTCCGTTTTGCCGGTGTTCTTTGCGATAGAGGCCACGCCGCCGCTCACAACGGCGTCGGCGCAGTAATGGGGTCTAAAAAACTCAAGGCCATTGCTGCTGAAGCCGGAAGGGTTGGCATTCCAATCAAGGATAGCAGCAAACTCCTGAGTCAGGTAAACAGCCTCTCCAATCGTTTGCGGAACCCCTCGCCCGGCGAGGGCCTGGAAACATTCCGCTGGGGCACTCTTAATGGCGTGTTCCGCAACACTGAGCAGGCAGCCGGCAATCTGCCGGTTAAAAACCTTACCACCAACATCTATGACATCAAGCCTGAGCAACTCCAGCGGTACAAGGCATCGAATATCCGCAGTAGTTTCAGCCCTGTTCGCCGTCCCTGTTTCGCCTGCCCTTCGCACCACAGCCACACCTTTACTGTCCCCGAAGGCCCTTATAAGGGTAGAAAGGTGGATGAGCCGGAATATGAATGTCTGGCAGCATGGGGGCCGGTAACCGGCCAGACCGATGCCACCTGGTCAATCGTCCTGGCCGACCTGGTGGACAAGCTGGGACTGGAGACAAATGAGGGGGGATGGGTGGTGGGACTGGCTATGGAGTGCTATGAGAAGGGCGTTATCACCAAAAAAGATACCGATGGCCTGGAGCTTACCTGGGGAAACGGCGAGGCTACCTATGCTCTGCTTAACAACATCGCCCACAGGAAGGGTTTTGGCAATATATTGGCCGATGGGGTTATGCGAGGGGCAAGACAGATAGGCGAGTCGGCTGTTTCTATGGCGGTGCATTCCCGAAAGGGAAATTCACCCCGCGGCCACGACCACCGGGCGGTCTGGCCTGAGCTTTTCGATACCAGTATATCCAACACAGGCACGCTGGAGTCCGGCGGGCGGGTAATGGAACGTATGGTAGCCAAATATAAAGACCTGCCCAAACACGACCATTTTTCGGTGGAGGGGGTGCCCGAGCTCAATGCCTTGATAAAAGGGGCTATGCTTTTCGAGGATTCCCTGGGCGTGTGCCGGTTCCTGACTAATACTGATTTGCAGCCCATAATAGATATGTTAGAGGCGGCGGGCGGCCAACCGGCTGAGGGTATTTAACATCAGACATGGCATATCGCCGGAGCTGGACCAGCCCTCGCCCCGCTACGGCTCAGCGCCCATTGACGGCCCGGCTAAGGGTAAAACTGTAATGCCCGAATGGAAAAAGATGCTGAGTGTCTATTACAAAACCATGGGGTGGGACGCACAAGGATACCCTTTACCCGAGACTTTACAAAGCCTGGGGCTTGGGGAACTGGTTCCACACCTGAAGTGAAAATGAAGGTAATATGAAATAAGAAATAAGACTCTTGCAATGGAAGGATTTTCCGTTGAACCTTTTTAACCAAATGGATGTCTGTCATAGGTTGGATTATACTGTTTCCGAATGATGGCGATGTAAAACATCTGCATATGGGGTATTATTACAGCAGGATTGTGACATAATTAGCAGTTAGGCGATTGGCTCCTTGGTATCACTAACCCTTGACGAGTGTCATCAGACGGGTGATAGTGCTTATATGAGGGCTAATGAAAACGACACAATACTATCAAATCAGCGTGCTGGTTCGTCGTCCGTATCTCAAGGAGGAATGGATTGTTCACGTGCTACATCATCCCCTCCGCACCGAGGTGCAAACCAATGGGCGCATTCGTCACTGGGCTTTAATTACCGAACGGGGGAATTATTTGCGGGTGGTTACGGAACCAGACGGGGAAACCGTGCATAATGCCTTTTTTGATCGCGGCTTTCGTCCGTGAATGGGAGGAATGTAATCAATGATTTTTCGATATCACCCTGAAACAGATATGCTATATATCGAACTAGCTCGTGGAATCAGCGCCGAATCCGAAGAAGTTGCACCGGGAATTGTCCTAGACTTTGACCAGAAGAATCGCGTAATCGGGATTGAGATTGAGGATGCCAGCAAGGTAGTAGATTTGTCCAGATTAGAGGTCTCTGCGTTACCCATTGCGGATTTGATCGTCAGTCGGGCCGCCTCAGCAGGGAGATAGTAGGGGTCGGAATATCGCACCGTAGATGTTTTAAACATCTCCCCGCTACGGCTCAGCGCCTGTAGACGGCCCGGCTAAGGGTAAAACTATAATGCCCGAATGGAAAAAGATGCTGAATGTCTATTACAAAACGATGGGGTGGGATGCAAAAGGATATCCCTTACCTGAGACTTTGCGGAGTCTGTGGTTTGGCGAACTGGTTTCACACCTGATGTGAACTTGAAGGTGTAGAGAAACCATAAATTTTTATTTCCACTGTTTCGAGTTAAATTGTAAACGCAACCCTGTTGAGTTTATAATAGTATCACCCTTGTTATGGATATAATTTTAATCTTGTCTGAATTATTTATCGCATGAAGATTTTGAAAAGGGAAATTACTTGAACTCTGAAAATGCCGGCAGGCATGAAGTCAGGCTGAAAGAAGGGACAGCGCCGGGTGCGAAGATGTCTGGAATCGTATTCGATATTCAGCGGTATTGTTTGAACGATGGGCCGGGTATCCGCACTACTGTGTTCCTCAAAGGTTGTCCGTTAAGGTGCCTGTGGTGCTGCAACCCCGAATCCCAGATGCCCCGGCCTGAGCTATTCTATAACGAGTCGTTATGTACCCGTTGCTACCGTTGCGTCGAGGTATGCCCCCATCACGCCACTACAATAGAGGACGGCGGCGCTATTAATATAGACCGAAAGCTATGTGAGGTATGTGGAAAGTGTGTTGAAGCCTGCCCCAATGAAGCCAGGGCGATCACCGGCAAGAGGATGACTGTGGAGGAAGTGCTGGATGTGGTCAGGAAGGATGGCCTGTTCTACCGCAATTCAGGGGGGGGCGTGACGGTATCGGGAGGAGAGGCGGCTTTTCAGGCCGGTTTCACCCTTGAAATCCTTAAGGGGAGCCAGGGGCTGGGTCTTCATACGGCACTGGAGACCTGCGGCTACACGGATACCGATACGCTTGGCGGCCTTATAAAACATGCGGACTTAGTTCTCTTCGATATAAAACATATGGACCCGGAGGCTCACCACCAGCTTACCGGGGCAGAAAACGAGCTTGTGCTGGCTAATCTGAGGATGGTAGCCAGGTCAGGGGTACAGGTCATTGTCAGGATGCCTATCATACCCGGTTGCAACGACTCGGAGGAGAACCTCCGGGCGGCAGGGGATTACATATACCATCTCGGTCTAAAGAAGGTTGATATAATACCATATCATAAGCTGGGCATCGCCAAGTACCGCCGTCTCGGCAAAGAGTACCAGCTAGAACACCTCGTTACTATGAAAGCCGAGGATGTGCAAACCGTCGAGAACATCCTGAAGTCCTATGGCCTTGAAGTACACCAGGCGTGAAGCGACGCTCTAACCTACCTTTTAAACGTCAACTCTGACCGGGCTATGATTTCATCCTGGACGCCCTTGTCCAGCGTGATGAAAAAGGCGCTGAAACCAGCTACCCTCACTATCAGGTCCCGATGTTTTTCAGGGTGTTTTTGGGCCTCTTTTAACGCCTCGGCGCTGACGCAGTTGAACTGCACATGATACCCACCCAGATCAAAGTAGGTCTTTATCAGGGAAAGCAGGTTTCTGGCCCCTTCTGCCCCGGCCAGGGATGCCGGATGGAACTTCATATTGAGGTGGTTGTTGCCATACTTCACCGTGTCCACGGCCCCGGCCGCAGACCTGATTAAAGCTGTCGGCCCATTCTTATCAGTCCCCGGTTGCGCCGAGACAGTGGCATCGCAGAGGGCCTTGCCTGATAATCTACCGTTGGGCAATGCTCCGGTGTACCTGCCGAGGGCAAAGTGGGCGGTTACCGAGTAAGCGGAGGGCCGCACGGGCCTGCCGTTATAATCCGGCCACTTCTGGTGCTCCTTGTAGAATTTAGCCGTAAGCTCCTTAACGATGGAGTCCACGTACTCGTCATCATTACCAAATTTGGGAGCATTCAGGCACAGCTTCTGGACGTCTTCATGACCCTCAAAATTAGCTGCCAGCGCCTCC
>JACVQG010000029.1 GCA_015661045.1 Dehalococcoidia bacterium
GGGCAAAGTGAGGAAGTAGGTCTACCCATACCCCCGACTTAAGGCATTTGATAAAATTTTATTACACAAACAAACCATTTTATGTCATTCTGAACGGAGTGAAGAATCTCTAGTATCTCGCTGTTATAGACTGTTTCGTTGCAGCGAGGGATTCTTCGGTCGCTACGCTTCCTCTCCGAGTGAAACATCGGAGTCCGATACCAGCTCGGACAGAATGACAAGTAGTGTAAACTTATTTCGTTTATGACCATTAGCCTGGGGTAATGAATCTTGGATGGGTTTTTCAATTCGTTATGATAGATATATTTTATAGTACCCCAGGCTGAAGCTTGGGGCATAGGGTTCGGAAAATGAATGAAACCTGTGTAACTGATGGTGATATTCTTTATCATGTCTGGTTTGCGACAAAGAATAGGAAATGGCTGCTTGTTGGAGAAATTGAAGATAAAATCAAGCAACTCATCAAGGAGATAGCAGCCGAAAAATATATTGATCTGCTTGCTTGTGAAACAATGGTGGACCATGTTCATCTTTTGCTAAGGTCTAAGCCAGAGGATTTGTCTAAAGCAATGTTTTTCATCAAAGGAATCTCTTCAAGAAAAATATTTCTGGAATTTCCTGATTTGAAATTGGACGCTGAAACCATAAGCTTTCGGCAGACCCGTTACGGCGCTAAACCGGTACCAATTGAAGTTCTCAAATCAACATTAGAATATATCAAAACACAAAAAGATAGGCCAGAATAATTTCAATCTTAACAGAATGCCCCAGGCTTAAACTTGGGATACCCACTAAAGTCGGGGTGTGGAAACGTTTTCCCATGCCTCAGGCTTTAGCCTGAGGTACGAGAGATAATTTGAGGTGGGGATTACATGGACAAAGTAATTATCTTTGATACAACATTAAGAGACGGTGAGCAAGGCGCCGGAGGCTCCCTGAATATCGGTGAGAAGCTGGAGATTGCCCGCCAACTGGAAAAGCTTGGTGTGGATGTCATCGAGGCCGGATTCCCTATCTCCTCTCCGGGAGATTTTCAGGCAGTGCAGCTTATCGCCAAAGAAGTGCGCCAGCCTACCATCTGCGCCCTGGCCCATGCCGACCCTCAGCTTCCTCTCTGCTTCGGACATACACTTGCTATTCCAGTTGAAAAAGAGCCGGGATGAAATCCTGGAGATGTGCCGAAGCAATGTAGCCCGTGCGAGGAAATACCTGACCAATGTGGAATTCTCACCTATGGACGCCACTCGCTCCGACCCCCAATTTATTCATCAGATAGTTGAAGCTGCCATCGAAGCAGGAGCTACTACCGTAAATATCCCGGATACAGTCGGCTATTCCACGCCGGCTGAGTTTGGCCGTCTGATACAAAGCATACTTGAGAAGGTGCCAGGAATACATAAGGCTGTGATAAGCGTTCACTGCCATAATGACCTGGGTCTGGCAGTCGCCAATAGTCTGGAAGCCTTACGGTTAGGGGCCAGACAGGTTGAGGGAACCATCAATGGTATTGGAGAAAGGGCTGGCAATGCCTCATTGGAAGAGATCATTATGGCTATCAAGACCCGACACGAAGCATTCAACCTGACAACTACCGTGGATACAACCCAGATTTATCCCACCAGCCGGCTGGTCAGCGAGTTGACCGGATTTCCTGTCCAACCTAATAAAGCCATAGTGGGGGCCAATGCCTTCCGGCATGAATCAGGTATCCATCAGGATGGAGTCCTCAAAGCGCCGATAACCTATGAAATCATGAATCCGCGGGATGTGGGCTTGCCTTCCAGCTCTCTGGTGATGGGCAAACTCAGCGGCAGACATGCCTTCAAAGAGCGCCTGGCGGAATTGGGCTATAGCTTGAACGAAGAGTCTTTTAACCGCACCTTTGCCGCCTTTAAAGCTTTAGCCGATAAGAAGAAGGATGTAGCCGATAAGGATATCGAATCCCTTGTGGCCCAGGAGTTACGCACTACCTCGGAGGTTTATCACCTGGAGCAGGTACAAGTAGCATGTGGCGACCAGAGTGTGCCTACAGCTACAGTAAAGTTGCGTGGACCAAAAGGTGAAATTCTAGCTGACGCTGCCCTGGGTACGGGGCCGGTAGACGCTGTGTACAAGGCCATCAACCGGGTTGTGGGAGTCCCCAATAAACTCATTGAGTTCACCGTTAGCTCTGTTACCGAGGGTATAGATGCCATCGGAGAGGTGCTCATCCGTATTGAAAGCGACGGTGTGGTATATACCGGTCGTGGTTCCTCCACCGATATTGTTGTTGCCAGCGGTAGGGCTTATATGAATGCCTTGAACCGTCTGATTGCGGCCCGGAATAAAGGGAGCTAAGCTATGCCAGGCCGCCAACAAGACTGGCTACGTCAAGCCATAAAAGATCTGGAACACGCCGAGAGTTCGGTAGTTGCCGGAGATTATGAGTGGGCCTGTTTCGCTGCCCACCAGTCGGCCGAAAAGGCCGTAAAAGCAGTATTTCAAAAAATAGGCGCCGAAGCTTGGGGACATTCAATTACTGAGTTGCTGGAGAAGTTACCAGGAAAAAGGAAGCCAGCCCTCGTTCTGGATGCCAGCAAAGAGCTTGATAGACATTATATAGGTGCTCGATATCCTGATTTTCTACCCACGGGAGCTCCGGCTGACTACTATACCAAGAAAGACGCAAAAAGGGCGATAAAAAATGCAGAAACAGTCTTCAACTTCTGTAAAGATATTCTACTTTCCTAAAAAGACCGTTTGGTCAGCCTTGCGTACTCTATCAGCAGATATGGCCAGAGAATTCCCAGAGATAGAGCGGATAGTAGTCTTCGGCTCTGTAGCCAGGGATGAAGCTGTGCCGGGAAGCGATGTTGACCTGCTTATTATCCTTAAAGAATCATCATTTCCTCTCCTGGAGAGGATTCCCAGGTATGCTCCTAACCACTTTCCAGTAGGTGTCGATGTTTTCCCATATACTAAAGATGAGTTGGAAAGTAAACTTAAAGAGGGTGACTTCTTTGTTAAAAGGACGCTAAAAGAGGGCATTGAACTCTTCAGGAGATAAACGTTTCTAATGCTTCTGGATTGCGAATCTTTGAGGTGTTATAATACCTGTGAGTATGCAGAAAGTATTTGAAGCAACCGTTGAAAAACATGGCAAATGGTGGGTAGGTTGGGTAGATGAGGTTCCTGGCGCCTGCTCACAAGGACGGACATTGAAGGAACTCCTGGAGAACCTCGAAGAAGCTGTTACTATGGTTATTGAAGCTAAAAACGAGCTCAAGGAAACATCCATCCAGATGCCCCCCTTTAAGCGATATAAACGGAAGATTGTAGTAGGGAAAAGGCACACCCTTTATCTTAATCCAAATAATGGCCAGGTGTCGCCTATACCTCGCCATCAGGAAATAAACAACTTTTTGGTAATAAGGATATGTTCTGTTGAACTTAGTATTCCTCTTCCGAAGAAGAAAAGTTAAGATTAGAATACTCCATAACTCAGGGGGTGATGGCAATTGACTTTAGCTGAAAAAATCCTGGCTGCTCACGCTGGCAAGAAATCCGTGCAGCCGGGCGAAATCATCAACGTTAAGGTAGATATGGTGCTGGCCAACGATATTACAGCGCCTCTGGCTATCCAGGAGTTCCGCCGGCTGGGTGCCAAAAAGGTGTTCAACAACGGGAAAATCGTGCTTGTGCCCGACCACTTTGTGCCCAATAAGGACATCGCATCGGCAGAGCAGGCTAAACTCATGCGCGACTTTGCCAGAGAACAGGGCACCATCTACTTCGAGGTGGGGCGGATGGGTATTGAACATGTGCTCCTGCCCGACCTGGGTATAGTGTTACCGGGGCAGGTCATAATCGGCGCTGATTCCCATACCTGCACCTATGGCGCTCTGGGGGCTTTTGCTACAGGCATGGGTTCCACCGACATAGCCTGCGCTATGGCCACTGGCGATATCTGGATGAAGGTGCCGCCGACAATTAAGTTTGTGTATCATGGCAAGCTGGGCAAATGGGTGGGTGGCAAAGACCTGATTCTTTACACCATCGGGCAAATAGGAGTGGATGGGGCGTTGTATGCAGCGATGGAGTTCACCGGCGAGGCCATTGACTCACTGTCTATGGACGGGCGCTTCACCATGGCCAACATGGCTATCGAGGCCGGGGGCAAGGCGGGTATTTTCAATGTTGATGCTAAAACAAGGCAGTATGTCAAAACCAGGAGTCAAACTCCTTATAAAACATACAAGTCCGACCCTGATGCCAACTATGCTCAAGTAATTGAATACGATGTTACCAAACTTGAGCCTCAGGTTGCTTTCCCACACCTCCCCAGCAACACCAAACCGTTGAGCCAGGTGGGCAAGGTGAGGATCGACCAGGCTGTCATCGGGAGCTGCACTAATGGGCGTATGGATGACCTGAGGCTGGCTGCTGAGGTCATCAAAGGCAAGAAGGTGCATCCCGAGGTGCGCCTGATAGTTATCCCCGGTTCCCAGGAGGTCTATGTCCAGGCTATGAAAGAAGGACTGCTGGAGATATTCGTGCAGGCTGGGGGAGCGGTAAGCACACCAACTTGCGGGCCGTGCCTGGGCGGGTATATGGGAATTCTGGCGGCGGGTGAAGTCGCTATCTCTACCACCAACCGTAATTTCATCGGGCGGATGGGCAGCCCGAAATCCGGGGTCTATCTGGCCAACCCGGCAGTCGTAGCGGCATCGGCGGTGCTGGGGCGGATTGGCGGGGTGGAGGAAACGAGATGAATGAGTGTCCTTTTTGTAGGGGGGAACTAATTAAAAAAACAATTACCCACCCTCAGTCATACCAGGGCAAGATTTTTATTCTGGAAAATGTTCCCGCTAAAGTATGCAGTCAATGTGGAGAGGTGCTAATCTCACCAGAAGTATTAGAGAAGATTCAGGAATTGGTCTGGTCAGGAGAAAAACCTGGGCGTAAAGCAGAAGTGCCCGTTTACGATCTAGCTAAGGTTGGTTAGTATGATGCACAATACAAATGCTGGCAAGAAAATGCTTCGGGGGGAAATCGAGGCAGCATATACTGATAAACGAGAATTATATGGGCGAGCCATCAGACAAGTGGAGCAAGCCCTTGGAGATATCGTTAAAGATTTCACTGCAGAGCGCCTGTTTAGGGCAACCAAGCCACAATCAAGACTAAAAGACCTGGACAGCATAAAAAGAAAGGCATACGAAGACTCACTTCCAATAGATAAAATATTCGACTTGATGAAAGACATAGTGGGTGTAAGAATTGTCGTGAACAATCTTTCAGACGCATATAAAGTAGTTGAGAAAATCAAAGACTCGTCTGCACTTCAATATGAGAAAGATAGTATTGACGATAAGATAGCAAAGCCTGACGGTAGTGGCTACCGAGCGATTCACCTCATCGTTTATGTCGATGTTGAATATAAAGGATGCCAATTCAAAGTGCCGTGTGAAGTACAAGTTCGTACCCTTATTCAGGATAGCTGGGCTGTTCTTGCTCATGACGATATTTACAAGGGGGCAGATGATATTCCGCCAATTATACGGAAACTTTCACTGAGACTTGCAGACCAATTGGCGGTACTGGATCAAATGGCTCAAGATATTCGCGATGAATTGGCAAAGGAAGCGGATTTTGTACAGACTTCAGTGTTTCATTATTTCCGTGCGCAAGATATTCCTGATGAATTGCTAAAGAGATATCAACAAAAAAATACTAATGAAGGTGGTGAACCCCTAACAAAGCGGGCGATTGGAATTGTTTATTACGAATTCTTCGGTGAAAAACCGCAGGAGTACGAACTGCAAATTGCAGTAAATCAATTTACTGATATGGGATTAACAACAGTAGACGATTTAAAGAATAATCTACCAAGTGAGGAAGTCAAGAGAAGACTGCATGAGATACATCAGGAATTCTTTAAAAATATAGATATCGGCAAAATGGACACGTTAATCTGGGGAACTAAGGCGATGCTTATTGGAGACAGAGCTTATTCGGAATTTAAAAGAATATTGAAAAAAGAGTGGAAAGAGATAGAGAGCTTTGCTCGTAGAGAGGCTATATCGGCTCTCCCTGCTAGCATCAACGAATTAATCGAAGAACTTGAAGATGCTAATGCTTCATCCCTCCATGATGGTGAGTTCCCTGCTGGAATATGGGACGCTTTAGATGAGCTCGGGGCTCTTGATGAATGCCACCTTTGTGGAAAAGATATACTTGAGCCATATCAAGCTTATGAGGTTCTTTTGGGTTACTACAAGATTAAAGAAAAAGAGGAATTGTTGGAAGCACTGAACAATGTATGCTATTCAGGTATAGCTGAGTGTGGGGACGCCGACCACTCGGATTATTGTCCCCATTGTGCGCATTTACTCTATGATGACAATACTTAGATACGTAACACCCGGCGAAGAAATGGCTAGACAGCATTGATCAATATTTAGGCTTTGAACAAACACATTAGATATGAGGAGATCTGTGCTAGACAGCGTTCGTAGATGCTTTTCAACAGAGCGAGTGTTTTACACCTCGCATGCTAAACATGAAATGCTAGTTGAGGAATATGGTACTATAACGGACAGTGAAGTATTTGAGGTTATCCAAGAAGGGGAAATAATTGAGGGTTATCCGGATGATGAACCATATCCCAGTATTTTGGTACTTGGCAAAACTATACAAGGAAGAAATATACATGTAGTTTGTGCCTATTCAGAGGTGGATCAACTAGCCATTGTAATAACGGTTTATGAACCTGACCCATCGCGTTGGATTAATGGGAGGATAAGACGATGAAATGTGTAATCTGTAAAAGCCCTGATGTTGAAAAGAAACTAGTGGAAGAAGAAATCCGTTCGGGACCGGATATTGTTATTCTTCCAATTGAGGTAATGGTCTGTCTGAATTGTGGCGAGAGATACTATGACCGCCGGGCGATGAAATTCTTGGAGGATACAAAACACAAGATAGCCAACAAAGAAGTGAATCTTTCCCCTATAGGGAAGGTATTCAGGCCAACTAACGTTGTGAAGCGTCGAAAATTATCACGCACAGCATCCTGACGTCAGATGGTCAAATCAAAAATGGAGGGATAAAATGACACCCAAAGCATCCTCCAAAACAGACCCTCAAATCGTGGAAATGCCGTCGCAGAAGATGGCAGTAGTGCGGGGCAACGGCGCACCCGGTAAGGTATTCCCTGAAGTAATGCCGGCGCTTTACGGCTCGGTATATACGCTAAAATTCAGTCTTAAAAAAGATGGGAAGCCTACCTTTAAGGTCACCGGCCTGCGCGCCCGTTATCCCGATGCCATTACCAAGCCAAAAGACCAGTGGACTCATATTATTGGTTTGCCTGTGCCCGATGATACTACTATCTTACCCATAAAGGTTCCCAATGTGGAAGTTAAGCTGGAGACCTGGGAATACGGCACGGTAGCTCAGATACTCCACCTTGGCACCTACGACCAGGAGACTCCCACCATCGAACGCTTGCTCAAATTTATTGAAGAGAACGGCTATGTAATTACAGGGATGCATGAGGAGGAATACCTCACGCGCCCCGATGCAAAGGTGGTTAAAACAATTATCAGGTATCCGGTAAAGAAAAAATAAGAAGGAATTCTCCCGAAAATAGCCATTTTGCAATCTCATCTCCCTCGAGGGGAGAGGACTAAGGTGAGGGTGAATGGTGCTGAGATATTAAAGTGCCCCCTCTCTCTAATCTCTCCCCCGATGGGGCGAGAGGTTTTTTGCGCTATTTTCATCCTTCGTGGTCCCGACTTATCGGGGTGGGGGATTTAACCCCATAGCATAGCCTTCAGGAAAATATAGAAAGGTAACTTAATGAGTATAAAAGGCAAAGTCCATAAATATGGCGCTAATGTAGATACCGACGCTATCATCCCTGCCCGTTATCTCAATGTCTCTGATCCGGCTTTGTTAGCCAAACATTGCATGGAAGATATTGATAAGGATTTTGTCACAAGGGTAAGGGCAGGGGATATAATAGTAGCCACCAGTAACTTCGGCAGTGGCTCATCGCGGGAACATGCCCCTGTGGCTATCAAGGCCGTGGGAGTCTCCTGTGTTATCGCCGAAAGTTACGCTCGCATATTCTATCGCAATGCCATTAACATCGGACTGCCCATCCTTGAATGTCCGGAGGCCGTTAAAGGCAGTCAGTCCGGAGATACCCTGGAGGTTGAACTGGAAACAGGAAAAATCAAAAATATCAGCCGGGGAAAGACCTATCAAGCGCAACCCTTCCCTGCTTTTATGATGGAGCTTATATCCGCAGGCGGGCTGGTTGCCTATACTAAACGACGATTGGAGGCTAAAGGTGCGTTTTAATATTGCTGCTCTCCCTGGAGATGGAGTAGGGCCTGAGGTACTGGTCGAAGCCGTACGTGTACTGGGTGTTGTGGGAAAAAAGTTCGGCCATGAATTCAAATGGCAGTACGCCGATGTAGGTGGGATAGCCATTGATAATCATGGCTCCGCTCTCCCCACTAAGACCCTTACTATTTGCCAGAAATCGGATGCTGTAATGCTGGCGGCTGTGGGCGGTCCCAAATGGGATGACCCAAAGGCAAAAGTAAGGCCGGAGGACGGTCTGCTGGCGCTGCGCAAAGGACTGGGCCTATTCGCCAATCTAAGACCGGTAAAGGTCTTTCCCTTGCTGGCTAACTCCACCACACTTAAACCGGAGGTAGTGCAGGGCGTTGACCTGGTTGTAGTCCGGGAACTAACCGGTGGTCTATATTTTGGCAAGCCGAAAAAACAGTGGCAGACCAGCCGGGGGAGGCGTGCCGTAGATTCCATGGCCTATTCAGAACACGAGATAAAACGTATCGTGCGGGTTGGTTTTGAACTAGCCCGCTCTCGACGCAAGAAACTGGCATCGGTAGATAAGGCTAACGTGCTGGAATCCTCACGCCTGTGGAGACAGATTGTTATAGAGATGGCGCCCAAATACCCGGATGTAGAGTTGTGGCATGTCCTCGTGGATTCCTGCGCTATGCGATTAATTCAGAATCCCAGGGAGTTTGATGTAATTGTAACCGAAAATACATTCGGCGATATCCTTACCGACGAGGCATCTATGCTGGCCGGCTCTATGGGGATGCTTCCATCGGCCAGCCTGGCGGGTGTGCCCCAGGCAGGAAAAAGAATTTTCGGGCTGTATGAACCTATTCATGGCTCAGCGCCCAAATACACCGGGTTGGACAAAGTCAACCCTATCGCTACTATCCTCAGCGCCGCCATGATGCTAAGGTATTCTTTAGCGCTGGAGACTGAGGCTTTAGCAATCGAGAAGGCTGTTCTGAAAGTCCTGGAGGACGGCTACCGCACCTATGATATAATGGAAACTGGAAAAACCCTGATGGGAACAAAAGGGATGGGTGAAAAGGTGGCGGAGAGGATATAGATAACATGGTCAGGCAGCATAACAAAGACGTAGAAATAACTATCAAGCTCACTCCACGCCAAATAAAAGAGGCATACCGCCAGCTTATGGATAAACAAAAGGGTAAAGATTGGCTGGACGACCCGAAGATTTTCGAGATGCTGGCCAGGCGGGAAGCTAAAGTCGCACGGGAGATAAAGCAAGGACAGTTCATATCATTAAAGGAATTGCAGTCCAAGTTAAGTAGAGATTAATGTTTGAACTTATTATCCCTAACTCTGTGGAAAAGGATATTAAAAAGTTACCAAGCCAGGTCCAAAAACTATTAGCCGGTAAATATTTACAGCAAATTCAAAATGACCCGGAGCAAGGAAAGTTTTTGCACGGGCAATTTCGTAACTTTCGCTCATTCAGGTTGTCAGACCAAGGTGTGGAATACCGGGTTGTTTATAAAGTAGTTAAAGAATCTAATAGTGTGGTGCTTATAATGGTTGGAGCCAGAGAGAACTTCTACGACCGCCTGCGCCGCCGGACATGAGTATATATGTCACAAATACAACTATATGATACTACCCTGCGCGATGGCGCTCAAAGAGAGGGCATCTCCTTCTCTGTAGAGGATAAGCTTAAGATTGTCCGGAAACTGGACAATCTGGGCGTTCACTTTATCGAGGGCGGCTGGCCCGGCGCCAATCCTAAAGATACTGAATTTTTTATCCAGGCAAAGGGACTTAATTTACACAATTCCCGCCTGGCTGCCTTTGGCTCCACACGTCGCCCCAGAATTCCGGCTGAAAACGACACCGTACTGAAAGCTCTGCTCGGGGCTGGAGTTCCGGTGGTCACAATAGTAGGCAAATCCTGGGACTACCAGGTAACCCAGGTTCTGGAGACCACCCTCGAAGAAAATTTAGCCATGATAATGGAATCTGTGCAGTTTCTCAAGGGACAAGGACTTACCGTATTTTTCGATGCAGAACACTTCTTTGACGGCTTTAAGGCTAATACAGAATATGCCAAAAAATGTCTGGAAGCAGCTTCTCGTTCCGGCGCTGATTGTATAATCCTCTGTGATACTAATGGCGGGACATTGCCCGGCGAGGTAACCATAGCAATTAACACTGTGAAGAACGTGGTTTCCACGCCTTTAGGCATCCATGCCCATAACGATGGCGAACTGGCAGTGGCCAATACTCTTGCCGCTGTCCAGGCGGGGGCTACCCAGGTTCAGGGAACGGTCAATGGCTATGGGGAACGCTGCGGTAATGCCAATCTGTGTTCCATCATCCCGGCGCTGCAATTAAAATTAGGTATCAACTGCCTTAGTACGCTACAATTGGCCAAACTTACCGAGGTTGCGCGTTACGTAAGTGAGATTGGGAATTTAACGCCAGACCCTCACCTTCCCTATGTTGGATCCAGCGCCTTTGCCCATAAAGCTGGTTATCATGTAGCTGCTATGATGAAAGCGGAGAAAAGCTATCAGCACATAGACCCCGGACTTGTGGGAAACGTAAAACGGGTGCTGATTTCTGAGCTTTCGGGAAAAAGTAACATCCTGTATAAGGCCAAAGAACGGGGTTTAATATCGAATTTCAATGGGAATGAAGCCCAGAAGGTACTGGACCAGATAAAGCGACTGGAGAACCAGGGTTACCAGTACGATGGCGCAGAGGCATCGTTTGAACTTCTTATCCATCGCACCGAACCCGGGTATCGCCCACCTTTTGAATTAGTGGACTTCATGGTCATAGTGGAAAACCGGCGCCGGGCGCCTACCTCCGGAGAGGGGGATGTCCTGGCGGAAGCCATGGTTAAAGTGAGGGTGGGCGGCGAGATAGTACACACCGCCGCAGAAGGCAATGGCCCTGTTAACGCCCTGGACTCTGCTTTGCGTCAGGCCTTGCTTCGTTTTTACCCTCTCCTTCATGAAGTGAAGCTGGTTGACTATAAAGTCCGTATCCTGGAAGGGACGGCAGGTACAGCTTCGCAGGTGCGGGTGCTGATCGAGTCCAGTAATGGTAACGTGGAATGGCGCACGGTGGGTAGCTCCAGCAATATCATCGAAGCAAGTTGGTATGCTCTCGTGGATAGTCTGGAGTATTGTCTGTGGAAGGGGGAGAGGTCTCATGAACTGTCCACCTGAGCTTTATCCCAGGGTTTTAACGATTCTCAGCCGGCTGATAGAAGAGCCAAAAATATTCCAGGATGTTTCTGCCCTTTATCGTAAGTTACTCGGTCTGTTGCGTGATGAGGGTGGATACGAGAACAGTGCTTTACTGCTAATGGATGATGACGGTTACTTAGTTGAGGAAGCAGCGCTTGGCCGTCGTTCGAACTTGGAAAGACGGAAATACCCCATGCCATACGGTTGTCTTGGCGGAGGCTTTCAGGGTGAGGATGCCTTTCTTATAAACAATGTTGAATTGGTACCCAAAGCTAAACAGGGTAGCTCGATAGGAACGGGGTCTCTACTTGTTGTATTGATGAAAACAGCCTCCATGCCAGACCCATCCGGGAAAAATGTTGAGCCATCGGAGGTCCTCGGCGCTATTTTACTGGAAGATCAGCGTGTGGATGCTTTCAATGCTAATGACCCTCGGCTGCTACAGGTTATAGCCCCCTTTTTCTCCATGGCCATAGAGTTTGTCAAACGTTACCAAAATATTCGGGGAATGGTACTTTATGATGAATTAACGGGACTGCACAACCGGCGTTTTTTCAGTGAATACCTCGATACGGAATTCCAACGTGCAGCCCGAAATAAACAGTCTTTCTGCATTGTTGTTATTGATCTGGATAGTTTAAAGCGGATAAATGATGTCTATGGGCATTTAGTAGGCGATAGTGTGCTAAAAATCGTGGCCCAGGTGCTTTCCAGTAATGTGCGTTCCTACGATATCCTGGCCCGTTATGCCGGAGATGAATTCGTTCTGGTTATGCCGGATACAGCCTTAAATGAGGCAGAACACGTTATAAACCGGTTAATGACAGCCAACGACCAGGCCAGGCTGGAGTATTTATCCCGGAATATTTTTTTGCCATCTTATAGTTATGGAATAGCCGCTTTCCCGGAAGATGGCATAACATACGAAGAGATATTTTCCAGCGCTGATAAGCGCTTATACGA
>JACVQG010000279.1 GCA_015661045.1 Dehalococcoidia bacterium
CACATCCAGGATAACTTCATCTGTCAGAGCCATCAGGCCTCGCTCCGGGGGTCAAAGGCATCCCGAAGGCCATCCCCCAGAAAGTTGAAGGCCAGCACAGTTAAAAACAGCATCACACCCGGTTCAACCGCCACCCACCAGGCAGTCTCCAGACTATTCTGTCCGGAATTCAGTATGCGCCCCCAGCTAGATTTATTGGGATCTCCCAGGCCAATGAAGCTAAGGCCTGCCTCGGCGATGATGATACCCGGTATCGAGAGGGTAGAGATAACGATGATGAGGCTTATCACGTTGGGGATGAGGTGGCGGAAGACAATCCGGGCATCGCTTGCCCCCAGGGATTTGGAGGCCAGAATATAATCTCTGGTACGCAGTGACAAAGCCTCGCTTCGGACCAGTCGCGCTGTGCCGGGCCACCCTGTAAAACCGATAACGAAGATTATTATCCAGAGGTTAGCCCCGTAAATGTAAACGATGAAAACCAGCAATAGGAAGAAGGGAAAAGTCAACATTATATCAACGATGCGCATCAAGACATTGTCTACCCAACCCCCTATATAGGCCGAGAACACTCCGACGACACTTCCGATGAAAATAGCGATACCGGTAGCCAGCAGACCTACCTGTAGAGATATCCTGGCGCCGGAGACTAGCATGGCCAGCATGTCGGCTCCATCATTGTCCGTGCCCAGGGGGTGTTTCCATGTTCCGGGAGTTACCACCGTGACGAACTTCCCTGTCGCCAGGTCAAAAGTGGATTGTTCAACGGAGAGACCCACTGGGGGCAAACCCTTATCTTTTAAAACATGCGCCGTGGGATCCTGGGTAAAGAACGGGCCGATAAGGGCCAAGAGTATAAGGAAGAGTATGAAGCCTACACCAAAATAGGATGGCCGGAATTTTTTGGTGCGGTTCCAATAGTATGAGGTAAGGCGGCGATTCCAGTATAAAGGTAAAACCGCGAAATAGATTATCAGGGTACTGAGATAAAGGTACACATATACCGTCGTGGGCAGAAGCCTCACCTTAAAAAGGATTTGTACCGCACCCAGAAGGGTAAAAATTGCAATGAGGATAAAAAAAGACAGGTTTTTGACGCCGCCAACCGCCCGCGCCATCCGCTGCCACAGCGTATCGCTATACATACCTGATCCTCGGGTCGACATAGGTATAAGCAATGTCGGTTACCAGATTGGTAATGAGCACTATGAAGGCGCCGATAAGGACTATGGCAACAACTACAGCATAGTCGTCGGCGAAAACAGCGTTGAACGATACCCGCCCCAGTCCGGGAATTCCAAAGATAATTTCAATGAGATAAGCGCCGGCGAATACCAGACCGCCCAGTTCGGAGAGGATTAAGGTAATAATCGGCAGCATCGCGTTACGGAAAACGTGTTTGCCTATGACAACTCGTTCGGGCAGTCCTTTGGCTCGCGCTGCAGTAACAAAGTCCTGCCTCAAATTATCCAGGACCGATGAACGTACATAGCGGGTCCAACCTGCTACCTGGCCGATAGTAAGAGTTGCCGCAGGCAAGGTAAGTTGTTTCAGATTAGCCAGCGATAATATGGGTATGCCAGTGTCATAATAGGTCTTGAACCAGCCAAGCTGTACCCCGAAAAGCAGGATGAACATGATACCCAGCCAGAAGGTAGGCAGAGAGATTCCAACGAAAGAGAAAAAGGTAGCCAGATAATCAACCATAGTGCGTTGCTTCACCGCCGCAATCACGCCGATAAATATCCCGATAACAGCAGAGAGTATACTGCTGAGCAGTACCACCTGAAAGGAGTATATCCAGTGCCGTTTGAGAAGCTGGGTGACCGGCATTGATGTGCTCATTGACCAGCCCCAGTCACCCCGCAATACGTGGGATACATAATCGAAATACTGCTCATGGATGGGTTTGTTGAGGCCATACCTGGCTTCGATTGCAGCGATAACCTGGGAAGGGTTCTGAGCGCGCGCTCCGATGTTAGCCAGGTATTTATCTGCCGGGGAGCCTGGCGCCAGGCGCAATAATACGAAGGTGATTGTTAACACACCCCAGGCTATTATTACCGTATATATTAGCCGCTTGATGATATAGGCTTTCATGCCATCCTAATTTTTGATGTAGGGGCGTAGCATGCTGCGCCCCTACGGGATGCTATTCAAAGAACCACAGGTGGCCATTCCAGCCCATATTGATACCAGATTCGATGCCTTTAACACTCTTCTGGAAGCCGCTGTTACCTGACTGGAAAGCCATGAAATCCACCGGCATCTCCTCCGAAATTATTTGTGATAGCTCGGCGTAAATGGCCTTCCGGCTTTCTGGTTTGACCGCTTCTGCGGATTTAGCCCTCTTGAAAAGAGCATCTACTCGCGGATTGGAATAACCCAGGAAGTTCAGACCGCCGTCCGTTTTAAAGAAGACCTCCTGCCCGGAAGGCGCTACAGGGTTAGTACTAAAGCCCATTACCATCAGGTCCCACGGCTCTTCGCTTACTGCCTTGGGGCCGTTGTTGAACTGCAACTCCTGGCTGGAGCCGGGTTCTTTGTTCCTGAGGTACTTACCCAGCAAGGTAGGCCAGGGGACTAATTTAAGGTCTACTTCTATGCCAATATCAGATAATTCTTGCTTTACCAGAAAAGCCAACGACTCCCGTTCCTTGTTGCCGGAGTTCGTGGCTATAACCAGCTTCAATTGCTTACCGTCTTTCCCTTTAACTTCTATGCTGCCATTGGAATTTTTAGTCCCGTAGCCAGCTTGAACTAGTATCTCTTTGGCTTTAGCCTTGTCATAGAGGGGTTCAATTCCGTATTTCGTTATACCTTGTTCCGTATACCACGGAGATGGGCGTGGTATAAAACTGAAGGCCGGCTCGCCAAAACCCAGGAGGATAGACTGAATCAGGGTATCCTTACTCATGGATAGGCCTAAAGCCTGCCTGACCGTTTTATTTTTAAGCCCCTCCCACCCATTTGCCCTCAAGTTGAATGCCACCATCAAATAGCCGGTTGTTGGATTTGTATGGACTACGATATTAGGCGATTTTTTGAACTTGGCTACCTGCGATGGGTCAATGCCCGTGGAGGTAATATCTCCAGCCTCGAGGGCCGCCATCCGGGC
>JACVQG010000280.1 GCA_015661045.1 Dehalococcoidia bacterium
GTCTGATCGCCCCTCAACGCCGCCAGAGCTACCTTGGCCTTGAACAAGGGGTTGTGTACTTTCCTATTCTGGCTCATGTCCTACTCCTTCGTTTTTCTTATATTTTAGGAGCGGAACTCTCTCTTAGCCAGTTGTCTAAATTTCGGGGTCCATCTCAGTTTCATTCCAACGTATCGGTCAGACAATTTGACTCACCTCTCACCTCCCACTTCTCATTTCTCACCTCTCATTTAACCACCACATTTACCAGACGGCCCGGCACATAGATAACCTGAGCTATATTCTTTCCCTGAATGTGTGCCTTCACCCGCTCCTGTTGCAGGGCTAAATCCTTGGCCTCTGCCTCCGATATGGATACCGGAACCGAAACCCTGTCACGTAGCTTGCCGTTGACCTGGATAACGAGTGTTACCATCTCCTCGGCAGCCATATCAGCGCTGAATTTAGGCCACGGCCTTTGATGGATGCTGTAAGGATGCCCCGTTCGAGTCCATAGCTCCTCGGTCAGGTGCGGGGCAGTAGGGGCCAGCATCAGTAATAACGTATCTATCGCCTCATGATAGGAAGCTTTGTCCACATTGCCGGCTTCCTGCGCCTTGCCCAGGTAGTTGGTGAACTCCATGAGGGCTGACAGCATAGTATTAAATCGGAATTTAGCTATGTCATCAGTCACCCGATGGATGGTCTGGTGAGTAATACGGTGCAAATCCTTTATAGCTGCGGCATCTACCTTTTTCTCCGTATAGCTCTCTTCGATAACCAGCGCCCATAGGCGGTTCAACCAGCGGATGATGCCATTCATACCGGCATCGTTCCACTCACCCCCCTGCTCCCACGGCCCGATGAACATCAGATAGGCCCGCACCACATCAGCGCCCATCTCTTTGACATATTCATCCGGGTTGACAACGTTTCCGCGCGACTTGGACATCTTCTGGTGCTCGGCAATTATTGTCCCCTGGTTAAACAACCGTATGAAAGGCTCGCCAAACTCAAATAGCCCCATGTCCCTCAGCGCCTTGGTGAAGAAACGTGAGTAGAACAGGTGCATGACGGCATGTTCTGCGCCGCCTGTGTACAAATCAACTGGCAGCCAGTATTTGAGCTTTTGGGGATCCCACGGCCCCTTGTCGTACCCGGGGCTGGAATAGCGGAAGTAATACCACGAGGAGCACATGAATGTGTCCATGGTATCGGTCTCCCGCTGGGCAGGCCCGTGGCAGTGGGGGCATGTGGTATTAACAAACTCCTTATGGTATTTCAAAGGCGATTCACCGGTAGGACGGAACTCGGCGTCCTCGGGCAGCAGAACAGGTAAATCTTTCTCCGGCACCGGCACGATGCCGCATTCAGGACAGTAGACCATCGGGATTGGCGCCCCCCAGTACCGCTGACGGGAGATAAGCCAGTCCCGCAGGCGGTAGGTCGTCTTGCGTTTACCCCAGTCTTTCTTCTCCAGGAAATCGCTGACTGCCCCTTTACCCTGCACGTTGGGGAGACCGTTAAACTGCCCCGAGTTGACCATAGTGCCCTCTTCCACCCAGGCATCCTCGAACTCCTGGCCCTTCCAACCGGGAGGAGCAATCACCACTCGAATGGGAATGTCATATTTCTTGGCAAAGGCGAAGTCCCTGGTATCGTGCGCAGGCACACCCATGACAATACCTGTCCCGTAGCTGAACAACACATAGTCGGCAATCCACAACTGGACCTTCTCGCCGTTGAGTTTGTTGGTAACATAGGAGCCGATGAAAACGCCTGTCTTCTCCTTCTCCGTGGACTGCCTTTCAATCTCCGATTCCTTCCGGGTTTGAGCTATATACGCCTCTACCTCGGCGCGGCATTCTGGGGTAGTCAGCTTTTCTACCAGCGGGTGCTCCGGCGCCATTACCATGAAGGTAACCCCAAAGACGGTATCCGGTCGAGTGGTGAACACCCGTAATTCCTTCTCCGCCACGCCAGGGTGCTCCAGCCCGAAGCTGATTTCAGCCCCCTCGCTCTTCCCCACCCAGTTGCGCTGCATAATCTTGATACGCTCCGGCCAGTCCAGCCCTGTATGCTCCATTAATTCATCGGCATATTTAGTGATACGGAAGAACCACTGCTCCAGGTCTCTGCGGGCAACCGGAGTCGAGCAGCGTTCACATTCCCCGGCACCGACAACCTGCTCGTTGGCCAGCGAGGTCTGGCAGTGGGGGCACCACCACACCGGGGCTTTAGCCCGGTAGGCCAGCCCGGCCTCGTAGAGCTTGAGAAAGAACCATTCTGTCCACTTGTAATACTCCGGCAGACAGGTTATAACCTCACGGCTCCAATCGTAACAGGCGCCAATGGTCTTGAGCTGAAGCCGCATATTCTCCACATTCTTCATCGTCCATGTGTGGGGGTGAATACCCCGTTTGATGGCCGCATTCTCCGCCGGCAAACCGAAAGCATCGAAGCCCTGGGGGTGCATCACATTGAAGCCCTGCATCCGCTTGAAGCGGGCATGCACATCCGAGGGGGCCATGGCGTACCAGTGTCCGATGTGCAGGTCGCCCGATGTATAGGGGAACATGGTCAGGGCATAGTACTTGGGCAACGGGCTGTCCTCGTGCACCTCATAGAGTTTATCCTTAGCCCAGCGCTCCTGCCACTTGCGATCTATTTCCTGTGGGTCGTACTTCATAACTGGCATATCTATTTGTTACCTCTATCCTGTAAGGTTGATTGCTGGAATTATTTTACCACAAAAAGACAGAGATAGAGACAGTGACAGAAACCTAACCCCCGGCCCCTTCCCGGCGCGGGAAGGGGTGATTTTGTAGGGGCGCAGCATGCTGCGCCCGTTTGGATGGAGGTATTGTTTGATTGTTCCGATCAGGCCCCCAGTTTTTCGTATATATAAAAAAAACGAAGTTTGATTGATTTTTTTTATTTTTTGGCGACAGATATAAACGGACGCATTTACCATCTACGAAAACACCGACAAAGCCGCGAGGGGCAGGTTGCAGAGGGTCAGGATTAAGGGAAAGGCCCTGTTTGACAAGGTTGGCGCAAATGCGTTTATAACACGAGCGGATAAAGGGATTGGCAAGCAGGAACAAGGCCAGAATGTATAGCCGCTGGGAATACTT
>JACVQG010000030.1 GCA_015661045.1 Dehalococcoidia bacterium
TCCCTTTCTTAAAGAGCCTGCCCTGAGCTTGCCGAAGGGGAGATTGAGAGGGATTTCTTACGGAATTAAACTTCCTTATTTTCGTGCTTCGTGGTGGCCTTGTAAAGGCCGTGAACGATTCCCGCGAAGGCGGGAAACCAGCCGATAAAATATCCGCCCTGAGATTCTTCGTCCCGATCCTCGGGACTCCAGCATGACAGTTTGGAAAGTATCAGGCTTCCAGCTTTGTTAAATTCATGCTCTCCAGGAAGGCTTCCAGGGCATCAATTATCTGGCTGGCTGAAAACTCCCGGGGGTCCACCATGTTAGATTCGTAGGACATAGTCGGTATACCGGCTTTTTTCATAGCCAGCCTGACCTCGGATAAGCCCGCCGATAACCCCTCACACCCCCGGTTGAAATGCAGCAAAGCTCCATCGCAACGCCATTCCTGGGCTATTCTTACAGAGTCGGCCACTTTCCGGGTGATCTGCCACCCCTGAAGGCCGGGCCGGTCAATATAGGATTCAGCCAGAACTTGCAGCGCATCTGCCCGTGTCTTGAGCTTCAGGCCCCTTTCATCCAGGGTCTTAGCCGCCACCCAGGAGCCATTTTTGTCCGCCTCAAAAGCTGTGCCCACCAGAAACACATAGAAGGAGGCCGAACAAACAGCGCCATATTTTTCGGCATATCGGAATAGCTGTAGAAAGTGCCATATAGGTTCGGCATCGTGATACAGCCGGCAGCGCTCTGTGGCCAGGGCAGCTATCTGGTTATTCACCCTGTCCTGCACCTCGTCATATAGCGCACGGTAAAAGTCAACAGCCTCTTTCTTATACCGTATCAGGCTGTTGACTATGTAGAGGCTGAACATAGATTTCAGGTCTAAAGGAGCCGGTATGGCTTTGTTAAACTCGCAACACTTCGCCCACAGGGCTGTGGCGTTGATTTCATTAGTAACAGCCTCGATAAGCTTTTCATCATCATAGTCCCTGCCTGTCTGCTTCTTCATCCACTCGATAGATTCCTCAAGCTGGGCCACCAGGTATTTTACATGGGATTCCCTGCGGCCTTCATCGGGACGTAAAGGTATTTCAATAGCGAAGGTCGGGATACCAAAGTGTTCACTCACCCGCTGATACCACTTGCCGTGGCTTTCGCAGAGGTGCCAGGTCAAACACAGATCGGGCTTGATAAATTTACCCCAGGGGCTTTTATCCAGAAACATAGACCCCCAGTAGAGCCTCATATAGCTACACATATCCCTGGCAAAATTCCTGGTTTCTGTAGCCTCGGCACATTCAACGGACAGGATAGGGTCAGTGCCTATAGTGGCCCCGTAGGGTTCGCCACCCAGGAACTCGAAGCCGCCCAGTCCGGCGGGAAGAGGCAGGAAGGAATACTCGCCGCCGGTGAGCAAAATCTTGCCGTTCTCCTTAGCCGACCAAACATCCTTATAGTGCTGGATGCGAATCTCTTTTGCCTTTTGCCAGCATTCCAGTGGTTTCGTTTTATACCTTTTTACTTCGGCCATTATTAAGTCTCCTCTGAGCTAACAAAGTAGTTATCAGGCTAATTCCAGTTGCATAGTCTCCAGAAATGCCTCTATACGAGTTCTGAACTGGCCTACCGGGGTGGTAACATCAACTTCCAAAAAGATGTTGGGGATGCCTTTCCGGGTAAACAGCTCCTGAAGGGGAGGAATATCCAACTCGTGGGGGTCGCAAAATTTCTGCTGGATGAGCATGGCCGCTTGAATCTTGTATTCTTCAGCCAATTTTAAAATATGCGTAAAGCGGCGCCTATCCCTTAAATCCTTCTGAGGGCAGGGGGGCCTGTTTATGTAGCGGGAAGCGATCGCCTGGAGTATCTTATCCGTGTGTTCACCCTCACCCTTGCCCTCTCCCATCGAAGGAGAGGGGGGAATTACCTCATTCCAGAAATAGCGGCTGCCGGTGCAGTGGTCATCAATGACAACATTCGCTCCCAGGGACTCGGTAAGCTCTACCAATTCGGTATCGTCATTCTCACTGCCCAGAACCATAACCCGCGGCCCGGGGGCAATTTTACGTGGCGAGTGCGCTAACTCTTGAAGCAACTGTTGCAGGATTTGGTTATGCTCTTTTTTGTCCATAAACTGGCTTGCCAGTGTTATCCTCATTGTTTCAGCGCCGGAGATAGCGGGGGGATCGCCTTTCCGCAGTTCATAAAGCTGTCTCAGCAAACGCCGATTCAGGTTATAGACTTCAACACTTTCATTTAGCGCTTTGGCAGTGATTGGTGTGCCAATCCACTTTTCCAGAGTGTTTTTGAACTCCAGAAGCTCTTCCTCCAGGCAGGTCTGGGCGCTCGGGCTTTGCAGGTTAGCCGGCATGAACAAATAATGGCTGTATGCCCTGGGAATGTGCATCTGCCAGGATTCGAATGACTGACGAATATGCAGACAGGACTGAGCATGGGATATGCCGTCCAGATAGTCATAATTTCCTCTTAAACCTTCGGCCAGACAGTCACGGCAGAAGGGGCAAAACATACTGAAAATATGAGGTTCAGCGAGGTCCTGCGGCTCATGGCTGCCTAAAACCCTTACAGGAAGGATACCCGCAGCGTAGACAATCTCTTCCGGTACATAAGTGCAAAAATAGCCCATTATTTTGCATCCTGTCCTGGCTTTCCATTCCTGGGCATACCGGTGCCGCTCTGTTGCAAGTGGAAATTTCTGCATAGATACACACTTTCCTTAACCACTTTTATGCGGGGACTAATAATTAGCCGATACCAAAGTTAAAAATAGATTTACCTGTTTGAAGCCTCTTTAGTTAACAGATTTATTATACTGAATACGCATAAGCGAGGTCAAACTGGCAAGGGCAACATACACAGGCAGGGACGCCTATGCCACCATCTTGATACCCTATGACACCATTTTAATATAAAATCAAACTATCGCCTTCAGCCAGATAGTTTGCTCACGGCGAGGCCCTACGGAGACCAACGAGATGGGAGCTTTAATAAGTTGTTCGATACGCCTTATGTAGTTCTGAGCAGCAGGGGGTAATTTTTCAAAGTGCCGGATATCACTGGTAGGAACCCGCCAGCCCGGCATCTCTTCATATACAGGTTGGCATTTCTGAAGTACATCGATGCTTGCAGGGAAATTATCCATCCTGGTTCCATCCACCATATATGAAGTGCAAATTTTTATCGTTTCAAGGGTATCGAAAATATCCAGCCGGGTAATGGCTACATCAGTGAAGCTATTAATTCTACTGGAGTAGCGGGCTCCCACGCCGTCGAACCAGCCGCAGCGCCGGGCACGTCCGGTTGTTGTGCCGTATTCATGGCCCCGTTCCCGAATCAACTGACCTATTTCGTCTTTTATTTCCGTGGGCATCGGACCACCCCCCACACGGGTCGGGTAGCATTTAAAAATACCTAAAATATGCCCTATCTTTCGGGGGCTTATACCCAGACCTGTGCAAGCCCCACCGGCTGAAGGAGAGGAGGAGGTTACATACGGATATGTGCCAAAATCAATATCCAGAAGTGTTCCCTGAGCGCCCTCTAATAGAACTAGCTTGCCATCTTCCAAAGCCTTTTCCACCAGGATATCGGTCTCTTTAATATAAGGCGCCAGCCTGTCAGCGTATTTGCAATAAGTATCAAATATCTCATCAACAGAGACAGGTGCTTTTCCATAAACGCGTGTCAGGAGAATATTCTTGTGAAATATTACTTCGGATAACCGGCGGTGAAAAGCCTCTCTTTCCAGCAAATCGCCTACTCTAATGCCCAACCTGGCCATCTTATCCACGTAAGCGGGACCTACACCCATTTTGGTGGTCCCCAACGCCCCACCACCCTTGGCTTCCTCCTCCAGCCCATCGAGAAGTATATGATATGGCATAATCAGGTGAGCACGGCTACTAACAATAAGGTGACTGGTGTCTACTCCCCGCGCCTGCAATAAATCTATCTCTTTCAGCAGCACTGCCGGATCCACTACCACGCCATTACCAATAACACAGACCACTGATGGATTAAAAATACCCGATGGCATGAGGTGCAGACCAAACTGACCATACTGGTTCACTACGGTATGGCCGGCGTTATTGCCCCCGGAATAACGAATAACCATATTAGCCTTTTCAGCCAGGAAGTCCACTATCTTGCCCTTCCCCTCATCCCCCCACTGAGCGCCTATTATAATAATTGCCGGCATAGTTCTCTACCTCTCATTTAGCGGAAATAGTATGCCACGAATCAAACTGGATGTCAAAGCTATAGCACATCTCAATCTTTACTTCTCATCTGCCGCCACACATAGAGCATCCGTTGGATTGCCGTTACGAAACTTAAGAGAGAGATAACTACCAGGACTATAATAACCTGGTCTATGAATAATCCCAGAGCGAACAGGATAATCCTCTCCGCTCTTGTAAACAAACCAACGGGACACGCAACACCAGACCCCTCGGCCCTCGCTTTAATATAACTGACCAGTCCGGATGTTACCAGGCTGATGTTTACCAGCAAAATGCCGGGTACAGAGGATTCTCGAATAAAAAATATCAGCAAACCGAGTAGAAGCGCCGCTTCTCCTAACCGGTCCAGTGTCGAATCCAGTACTCCTCCAAACCGGCTTATTTTATTACTGGCGCGGGCCACGGCGCCATCCAGAAGGTCGAATAATCCGGAAACTAAAACCAGAATAGCAGCCCATACGAATTGTCCTGTAGCTGCGCTACCACCAGCCAGAATGCTAAGCAACAAACCCAGGCCGGATATAACGTTAGGATGAATCCCACTCCGGGCTATAAACCTGGCTACATAGCCAGTTAAGGGGTTGGAAATAGCCCGCCGCAACGAGTCTAATCCAGAATATTTTCGTTCCTTAAACAAGAGCCACCATTCAGCCATATTATACCCGATTCCTCTTATTACTTGTGTACTTAGCCAATAAAAGGTTGTAATAATCCATCACCCTCCCGGCTATATTCTCCCAGGCATATCCCTCAGCTTTAATACGCCCCCGGAGTGCTATATTTTGGCATAGAACAGGGTCTTCCAACAAACTAATGATAGCCTGTGCGAGTGCAGTCTCATTTTTAGGAGGGACCAATAGACCGTCAACACCGGAGTTTATCAATTGCGAATACCCCTTAATCGCGGAGGCTACCACCGGTTTTCCCATAGCCATAGCTTCTAATAAGACCATCCCAAAGCTCTCTTCTCCTGTGGCAGGTGCGCAAAATACATCGGCTGCGGCATAGTAACGTGGTAACTCCTCGTTCGGAACAAAGCCGGCAAAAGTCACATCAGAAAGCTGTCTGTCTTTAACTAACCGATCATATTTCTGCCGCAGGAGGGAACCGGGACCCACTATGACAAGTTTGGTACCCGGTGACTTAAGCTTGATCTGCTGGTAAGCTCCTAAAAGATAATCCAGCCCCTTGCGTTTTTCTAAACGCCCCACAAAAAGAATTGTTTTATTGCCATTCGAAGTAACTTTGGTAGTCCCGGGATTAAATTGCTGTACATCAACGCCGTTGGGTATAACTACGTACTCTCCCGGGAAATATTTGCTGACATATTCCAGTGCAGGCTGGGATACAGCTATTCTGCCATGCAAACGGCCAAACCAGTGTTTCAGGATTAACCTGGTGATACCATATAGCCCTGCCTTTTGGTGACAAGCATGGAATGTGCCTACATTCAAAGCACGGGACAGGCGAAGAACTGAATATGGCAGCATCGGGGTAAGTGGCTCATGGATATGAACAACATCGAAGTTCTCTTTGTCCAGAATCGTCCTGACGCGAGGGTTGAGGGTTAGCGAAAGAGTTATACGGGCAATAGATCCCCCGGAAGGAACCGAAACAGGGTGGCCGATTTGTATGACTCTCGGATTATTAATAGGAGAAGAACATGGAGCAAGTATTTTGACCTCGTGGCCCCATTTGGTAAAATACCGTTCCAGGTTGGATATGTGGACTGTAACCCCACCGGGATAAGAAAAATCGTAAGGGGAGACTAAAGCAATCTTCACGGGGTCTGGTGTTACCTCACCCTATTTTTTCGTTTCTCTGGCGCCTCCGTGTTAGCACTGGCTACCGGAGGAGTACGCTCTTCCGGACAAGACAATGAGGAAGATGCTATTGTTAACCAGTGGATAGGAACCAGCGTCTATACCGATTCCCCTGACGGTTTACTTCCCTGACCCGGAAATGAAATCTTCAACCATCTTGGCTGCTTCTGAGTCCGTATATTGAACTGGAGGAGATTTCATAAAATAGGCGGAAGGTCCAACTATAGCCCCACTGAGGCCGCGATCCAAAGCCAGTTTACAACACCTTATCGCATCGATTACCACTCCCGCTGAATTAGGGCTGTCCCATACCTCCATCTTCAACTCAATATTTAATGGCACATCGCCGAAAGTGCGGCCTTCCATGCGAATATAGCACCATTTTCTGTCTTGCAACCAGGGAACGTAATCGCTAGGCCCCACATGTATGTTATCGGGATCAATCTCGTAGTCTAACTGAGACGTTACTGATTGGGTCTTTGATATTTTCTTAGACTCCAACCGCTCCCGCTCCAGCATATTGTAGAAATCGGTATTACCGCCAAAATTCAATTGATAAGTGCGTTCTAGCTTGACTCCTCTATCCTGGAACAGGCGAGTCAGTACACGATGAGTAATTGTAGCCCCGACCTGGGACTTGATATCATCGCCGATGACCGGCAATCCCCTTTCAGCAAACCGGTTTTGCCAGTAATTCTCCCGGGCTATAAAGACCGGAATGCAATTGACAAACGCGCAGCCCGCATCCAATATCTGTTCTATATACCATTTGGTAGCCGCCTCGCTACCCACCGGCAAGTAACTTACGACAACCTGAGTCTCCGTTTCTTTAAGGATTTTAACAATATTCGCAGTAGCTCCGGGAGCTTTGGTAATAATTTTAGAAAGATATTTGCCCAGGCCATCGTGGGTCATTCCCCGGTTAACCTTTACACCACTTGTGGGAACCTCGCAGAATTTGATGGTATTATTTGGTGGAGCGTAAATAGCTTCAGCCAGGTCTTTCCCAACCTTATTCCGGTCAATATCGAAGGCAGCTACAAAATTGATATCGCTAATATGATAGCCGCCCAGACTAACATGCATCAAGCCGGGAACGGACTCATTAGCTTTTGCATTGCGGTAATAATGTACCCCCTGTACTAAGGAAGATGCACAATTGCCTACGCCTACGATTGCGACATTTATTTTTCCCAATACTTTGCAAGCTCCTTTACTATAAATCCAAAACGGGCAACAGCAGGATTCTACAGCCCCTTTAATCTGGCAGGTTAAAATATCGCTGGTACAAAATCAACGCCATTGAAATACCCAGATTCAAAGAGCAACCGATATATTATACCAGACCGTGAGGTGGGCCAGAAGCCCTCATAACCATTACAGGGATTTCGGATGCTCTTACCACTTTATCTGTCACACTGCCAAGAATCCAGCGGCCAAAACCGCTACGCCCGTGGGTAGACATAGCAATGAGGTCAACCTGTTTTTCTTTCGAATAGTCCAGGATAGTCTCAGCAGCCGAGCCAACCATGGTGTCGGAGCTGGTTGTAATTCCTTTCTGCTTGAGCTTGGTCTCGACATCATGAAGGTAAATTTCCGCCGACTCCCTCTGCGCTTTCATTATAGGTTCCAGGTCCACACCGGGATAGTCCTGGGCGGCTGTTATGCGGTAAGCAGGCATCATGACACTGAGAAGGAGAAGCCGGGCATTGGTTTTCCGGGCCAATTCTTCGGCAAAAGGCACGGCCGCTTCACCTGTATCGGAGCCATCAAGGGGGAGCAGCACCTTGCGGAAAGTCTTCCTTTCCACCACAGCCTCAACCTTTTTGGCGTTTATCAAAAAGAGGGGTACTGTGACGCTATGTAAAACCTTATCGGCAACACTTCCGAGAACCCACCGGGTCAACCCTGAACGGCCATGGGTTGACATTATTATTAAATCAATACCGGCCTTTTCGGCGTATTCCAGAATGACATCGGCGGGCGTCCCACAAATTACCGCTGCCTTAGCCCGCAGTCCTGCCCTTTTAAACTTGGATGCCGAGTCATCTACATAGGCTTTCAGTAACCGCTCCGGAAGTCTGGGGAGGTCACAAACGCCCAGCATATGTATTTCAGAACCAAGGCACTCAGCTAACTCCCGGCCATAGGGTAAGGCAGCCTCAGCCAGCTCTGAACCGTCCAGTGATACTAATATTTTCTCAAACATGGACTCCCCCTTTAAGCTTTTTTATTTCCTTGATAAGCTGCTGCGTTTGTGGTATTTTAATAACCGTGCTATACGATTTTCACTCCCACACAATTCTCAGCGACGGCGAGCTAACCGCCCCGGAGTTAATAAGCCGAGCGTATTCGAATGGATATACAGCTATTGCTATAACAGACCATGCAGGACTGGGGTCTCTACCACGCATTATCCACGAAATTGCTGCGGATTGTGCTGTGGCAAGGAAGCAATGGAACATCCTGGCAATACCCGGTGTAGAGTTGACTCATATCCCTCCGGCAGCAATAAACGAAGCTGCCAGACAGGCTAAGGAGTTGGGAGCATGGCTGGTAGTCGTGCATGGCGAGACACTGGTTGAACCAGTGCCCAAGGGCACCAATCAGGCTGCTCTGTCTTCTCCTCATGTGGATATTTTAGCACATCCTGGCCTCCTGTCTATAGAGGAGGCCAGGAGTGCCAGCCAACAGGGTATTTTCCTTGAAATTAGCTCCCGTTCGGGTCATTCTCTGACCAACGGCCATGTTTATAAGATGGCCAAACACATGGGAGCTAAACTACTCCTGAATTCGGATACCCACCGTGAGGCTGATTTGCTTACCGAGTCCTTTGCTCAAGCAGTCGCCCGGGGTGCTGGCCTATCTGACGAAGAAGTAAAGAAAACCCTGCTTGTTAATCCCCACGAATTAATAGATAAACTCTCCCTCAATAAAGCCAGATAACCACTTCAGCTTCTAAAAACAGGAGCTACCAGACCCGGTTTCAAAATATATGGTTTAGCTCTGTCCGATTCGGAAAACCTTAGTGCCGCAAGTCGGACAAGATCCACGGGTAGCTGGGCGTCCGTTCTTCAAGGTTATCTTCTGAGGGCCCTTTATCTCTTTCTTGGAGCGACATTTAAAACAATAAGCCTGCATTTATTTCACCTCCTTTCTTTTTCCTATCTGAGCCAAATATAAACCCAATCTATGCTAAATGTCAATAGCTTTAGATGGCTTTTTGGCAGTATTTTTAAAATAGTTTTAACATTGTGTCATTTT
>JACVQG010000281.1 GCA_015661045.1 Dehalococcoidia bacterium
TGCTTGGCCGCAAGAAGGGTATGCGCATCCTGGCGCTGGGTGGTATACCAACCCCGCGGGATACATCTATATGGGATTTGCGCCGGGTAGCCGGCGGGCTTCTGGTACAGACACCGGATACTATTCGAAAAGAAGAACTCAGTCCCAAAACTGTGAGTAAACGGGGCCCCACTCCAGCCGAAATGGAAGACTTAATCTTTGCCTGGAAGGCGGTTAAGCATATTAAATCCAATGCTATTGTACTTGTTAAAGACAAGACTTTATTAGGAATGGGGGCAGGACAACCGAGCCGTGTTATCAGTGTTGACCTGGCCGTAAAAAAAGCGGGTGAAAGGGTCCGGGGCAGCGTGCTGGCAGGCGATGCCTTTTTCCCCTTCCCCGATGGCGTGGAGTTGGCTGCCAAGGCGGGCGTTACCGCTATAATGGAGCCGGGAGGCTCGGTGAAAGACGCAGAGGCTATTGAGGTAGCCGACCGGTATAACATGGCTATGGTCTTCACTGGCGTGCGCCATTTTAAACATTAATCTCCCGATGTTAGTTACTAATGACGGAGGACCGACCTGAGCGCTTCCCGGCAGGCAAGTATATCCGACTTAGACCTCTTGATATCCTTTCTGTCCCCAGAGGTTCGGAAGGTCTTTGAACGTATTTTTAAAGTGAATGTCGTTACAGGCTGTCTCGACCATCCTGAGGCTATGCATCCCTGGCTTGAGAAACAGTTTGGGAGCATAGAGGGTATAACCTGCCAGAAAATTATTAAGGTAACTAATCAGATTACGATGGAGGGTGCCCTTTTTAACGAACTCCGCGCCTCCCGTCCGATAGAAAACAAGGTGAGACTGGGTGTTGAAGCCCTGATTATAGATGAGCAAAAGAATGACCCTCTAAATGACCCATTGCGCTATACACCGGCTGACCTCTTTGGCCGGGCAATCGGACGCTTCTCGGTTAGCGGTAGCAATGTGGCGAAGTACGATGGGCTGCACGCCATCATAGTGTTCGACCACCATAATCCCCTGCATTTCGACAGGGAGCGAATAGTGGATTATTTCAACACAGGCTGGCGGTGGGCTCAGAAGGCTCATGAACATGACCCTAATGCGAAATACTATCTTTTTATCTGGAACTGTTTATGGAAGGCAGGCGCTAGTCTGAATCACGGCCACGCTCAGGTAATGCTTACACGGGATATGCACTACGCTAGAATTGAATATCTCAGACGGGTGGCTCTCCAATACCACAAGCAGTATGAATCTAACTATTTTCATGACCTGTTTCAGGTCCATGAATCCCTCGGATGTGGTGTTGGGAAAGATGGAACCAAGGTTTTCGCCTATATTACACCGGTAAAGGATAAAGAGGTCATTATTATCGGCGATTCCCTCAGTCAATCCTTTGAAGAGACCGTATATGAGGTCCTGGCGTGTTTCCGGGACCAACTGGGGGTCACTTCATTTAACCTTGCTCTGATTATGCCTCCTATTGCCCCTGTGGAAGAGAGCTGGGAAGGATTCCCTGTTATGGTGAGAATAGTAGATAGGGGCGACCCGCAAACAAATGCCTCGGATATAGGAACGATGGAGCTATATGCAGCCAATGTTATCGCCAGCGACCCCTTTAAGGTTGCACGGGAGTTAAAAACAGCACTTTTAGCAGCGCATGAGCCGGTAGCTGAGACCAGCAAACCATGATTTTGGATAAATCCCAAATACTAATCTCTAAATTCCAAATAAATCCAAATAACCTAAATCACAATGTCAAAATAAACCTCGCCTTGACCGATTCCTGTCTTCCAATCCTTTAATATCTGTAGAGATACCTTCATGCAAGGTATGAAGCATTCTGAAACCCGATTAAATATTTTGACTTTGAAGTCTCTTTATACAACTCTCCGTCTCCGTTCCGAGAGTCTTCGACAAGCCAGGAGTTACGATATGCCGGGGGACAAGATTTGGGATTTGAGGCTTGGAATTTGGAATTTAGACCGGAGTCTATAAGATGGCTACAGTTGACATAATTATCCCCGTATATAATGAAGAGGCAGATCTGGGCCGCTCCATATCCATATTAAGGAAATTCCTGAAGGAAAATATTACCCGTCCATGGCGAATTACCATTGCAGACAATGGTTCTACAGATAACACATTAGCTGTCGCTCAGGGATTAAGCCTTGAGTACCCTGATGTATTTTGCTTGCATCTGGAGCAAAAGGGCCGGGGAAGGGCTTTACGTAAGGCATGGCTTGAGTCCACTGCCGATATTGTTTGCTATATGGATGTTGACCTCTCCACAGGGCTGGAGGCTTTTCCGCAGCTTATATATGCTATTGAAAGCGGATATGATGTAGCTATAGGATCCCGTCTCCTCCCTCAATCACGGGTACAACGGGGGTTTAAAAGGGAGACTCTTTCACGGGTTTATAACCTTATTATCAGAGCCATGTTTTTCACCTCTTTCCATGACGCCCAATGTGGTTTCAAAGCGGTGAGTAAAAAGGCTGCCCAGGAGCTTATACCTCTGATAGATAACCAGAACTGGTTTTTCGATACTGAGCTGTTAATTCTGGCTGCCAAGCGCGGCTATAAAATTAAAGAGATTCCTGTTACGTGGCGGGATGACCCGGATACCCGGGTGCGCATTGTACGCACGGTAACGGAAGACCTTAAGGGGCTGGCCCGGCTGCGCTGGCGGCTATGGACTGGTTTCTACCCACGCCGAATCACCTCGCCAGCCCCAAAGTCCGACATTTAGGAGCACCAAGGCGCTAACTCTCCCGGAACTTGCAAACCTCTAACGCAATATGTAAAATAGGCTTTACAAAAACACTGGGAGTATTTGGACCAAGGAGGCGTTATGGCTTTCATAGAAGTAAAGTGCGGAAAGTGTGGGCACAAGTTTTGGATGGGGGAGGCGGATATCAAGTCATGCCCGAAATGTGGGAAAGTTACGACGGGCCCGAAAGCGAAATAGAGGCTAGTAGCTACCCGGATGTTGTTGTGGGTTGAGTATCCCTAACGAAAGAGGCGTATTGGCGCAAACCTAAACGGTTTGATTGAATGCGGTCTCAATTGCCTGATTAAAGGAGTCAATG
>JACVQG010000282.1 GCA_015661045.1 Dehalococcoidia bacterium
AGGCACCCTTCAAGCAGGAGCTTTAGCCAAGGTAGAAGGCAGCTTACAATCGGATGGGAGTATTTTAGCCCGGCAGATTAAGTCCCCGCCAGATGCCAAGGAAGAACTAGAGGCACGGACAAGAAGGGCTGACCCGATAGGACTGAGAGGGACCATCCAGAGCGTTACCGGCAATGATATGATTATAGCCGGGAAGAAAGTCTCCCGCGATGCCCGAACAGAGATAACGGGTACACCGCAGGTCGGCGCTACAGTTAAGATTCAAGGTGGCTTACAGGCCGATGGCAGTATCCTGGCCAGCCAGATAACAATACCTTCCGATAAACTGGCTGAAATTCAGGCCAGAGGCAACATTGTGGAACTCACCGGGGCTATCGAGAGCCTCGCAGCCAACCAGATAATGGCCCTCAACCAGATAATGGCCCTGGGGCAGAAAGTGGTTACCAATGCACAGACCCAGACCGTCGGGTCTCTTCAGGCAGGGGCTATAGTAAAGATAGAAGGTAGCCTACAGGCTGATGGGACCATAGTGGCCAGAGAGGTGTTTGTGCTTCCCCATATCCTGGAGATTCGGGGTAGGGAGGTTGAGTTACGCGGCAGAGCCGCCGAAGGTGAGATCCGTGGTAGAGAGGCGCGGCGCTGAACCCGGCGGCGACAGGGGTGGTAGCGGCAGCGGGAAGTGATAATCATCGTAAGGACATTTAAATCTAGTTAATCGGAGTTTAACAGGCTGGACCCGGTCTACCGGGTCCAGCCTGTTTGTCTAAAAATATATTGACTGGGTGATTCCCTCGAAAATATAACCTGGTCTTTTACTTATGCTGGGTTTTTTCATTACCACGTTTATTACGCTCGGCCCGATAGATCTGGTTGGCCACTTGTCGCTTCTGGGGATAATGTTCCTGTTGATCTACAGCGGGACCGTGCGTAATCGACTGGCCGTATCCAGTGGAAAACAGACTCCCGGGCTCAAGTAGGGGCACAGTCCCGATGGATCGGGATGGCCCCTACAGATATAATACCCCTTCCCACGCTGGGAAGGGGTAGGGGTTTAGGTCGTTAACCATTCATCCCCCCTGAGATTCTTCGCTACGCTCCTCCGAGTAAAACATCGGAGTCCGATACTTCGTTCAGACAGGATGACAAATGACAAATGACCACCCGTCAATACTGTCATGGAGTCCCTATAATCGGGACGAAGAATCTGGTGGTGAGGGGTTATAGATTGGTAGTTATGTGACATAAAAGCCTGGATCTGGCACAAGGAGCTGTTATGCAGGAAGCTGCGCTTTGGGATTTTCAGGGACCCGCCGACTAATGTGAGGAAGTACGACGTGGAAGCGCTGTGGGCGGTGGACGAAATCCAGAGCAACTGGTTTGACCTGCCACACAACGCCTTCATGCAGAAAGACGACCCTAAGGACCCCATCGGCGCAGCGAACTTTACGCATGACGGCATCCTGAATAACTTCCAGCCGGACGTTTTCACCATCAGCGGGTTTTTGAGGAAGAAGAATGACACTACTCCGTTCAACGAGGTAGCCGCTAACGTCAAGGTGGGTCAAAC
Organism: Dehalococcoidia bacterium; assembly: GCA_015661045.1. Classification (GTDB taxonomy): domain Bacteria; phylum Chloroflexota; class Dehalococcoidia; order JACVQG01; family JACVQG01; genus JACVQG01. Next base: position 1,568 of record JACVQG010000282.1, read on the forward strand.
ACTGCTCATGCGTGTAGTTAACGCCGGATACACGGTGCAGGAATACCGCATCGGAATGCCGACTGAAGTCACCTCTATGGATGGTTACGCACTGGGGGTATCGTCCTCCTCGTATTCAAGGCCTTTTGGCCTGGAGGTTAACCAGCCCTTCCGCCTCACCTCGGCCATGCGCTGGGAACTCCTGGCGACGCCGACACAACGCGGTCAGTTCCCGGTCGAGTGCCGCATAATGGACTGGATCACCTTAAAGGAGCTATTTGTCGCCAGGACCTTTATTAATGTTACGTGATGTCTGAGGCAGGAGGTCGTAGACATGATGAGTAGAACAAAGGACAGGTCCTAACGTGTTGCGCTTCAGGCGAAGGGGGAAACGAACTGGATCTCAGTCAGGAAGCTTTACACGGGGCGGACGTTTATCAACCCGGTGTGATGGGGGATTCTACAACCTGATAAAAGTGCCGTATAGTGGCAGCGACTGGAATTGAACCAGTGACCAAGGGCTTATGAGTCCCCTGCTCTACCTCTGAGCTACGCTGCCGTTGAGTCAGTAATATTATAGCATATGGAAATATCTATTTGGCAGGCTTTTTCTTGGAGGCTAGCTCGCCGGCCTTAGCCCAGTTCTCTTTAGGCACATCCTGAAAAATGACGATGGTTTCATCGGGGGTGGTGTGGGCGATAGTGACCACAGCTTCTGTGATAACCCGTGCCAGCTCGGCTTTCTGGGCTTCTGTCCTGCCCGGCCACATATCTATTCGGACTATAGGCATAAAGACCTCCTCAATTATTGGCTTTGAACCTGGGATAGGAACCAAACATCTTAAACAAGTCGCATTTGGCGTGGACTCTGGCTAAAGCCTCAGCAATTATCGGGTCAAGGCGGTGTCCCTCCAGGTCTATTAGAAATATATATTTTCCCAGGCTGTCTTTGGAGGGACGGGATTCCACCTTGGCCAGGTTTATCTTCCGGTTGGCAAATTCCTGGAGAACGCTAAGCAGCAGGCCGGGTTTATCTTCGGCAAAGGAAAAACAAAATGAGGTTTTATCGGCGCCTGTCGGAGTATTGTCGGTTGCCGCCAGCACTACAAATCTGGTGAGATTAGATTTGTGGTCCTGTATTCCTCTGGCTAATACCTGTGCGCCCCATAACAATGCTGCGCGCTGCGGGCCGACGGCTGCCGATGGTATGGAGGATTTCATCATTTCCTCAACAGCCGCTGCCGTACTCAGGGCGGCGACCAGTTGGGCTTTAGGGAAGCAACGCTCCAGAAAGCGACGGCATTGAGCGAGGGCCTGGGGGTGGGAGTAGATAACTTCTACGGCAGTAGTCGGAGTGCCCGGTTTTACCAGCAGGCATTGTTCAATGGGTAGTATGATTTCCTGCCGGATAAGGGTTTGGGATTCGTGGATGAGCAGGTCCAGAGTGTCGTTTACTGAGCCTTCGATACTGTTTTCAATGGGCACTACACCCTCATCGGCCATGCCTGTAGATACGGCTGCCGCCACTGCTGGGATAGTGGGGAAGGGGATTAGCTGGGCCTGGGGATCGTAGCTCAGAGCGGCTTCTTCGGTAAAAGTGCCGGCCGGACCAAAATAGGCTACTCTCTTCTCATTTCCCACGTTTTTCCGCTCTTTGGCTGGTCAATGAGATACGCAATGCCTCTTCTGCCTCGGGTTTTGTCACTGCTAACAACTGGTCTTCGACTTCAAGGATAGTGTCCGGGGTGGGGACTGCCGGTCTCTGGTTTTTCCGGATTAGTAAAGCCAGGACCGCTCCGGGCGGTAAATCCAATTCCTTGACCTTGCGTCCTATAGCCGAAGAATGAGGAGGTATACGTATCTCTACAATCTCCAGGCCGGTTTCTTCGAGGTTTAACAGGTGCATCAGGTGATGTGTGGGGACTTCCTGCTCTATATGCTCCAGGATGAGGTTAGTGCTGCTCACCGTAACATCGATACCCAGCTTCTTAAATACCTTTTCATTCTCGGGATTGTTAATCAATCCTCGTTAGTAGCGGCAATAAGCATATCAGCCCGCCCTGTTCCGGCCTCAGCCAGGACGGTAGTCTCGCAGCCGTCGCCGTGCAAACAGATACTGCCCAGTTCCTCCTCCAGGCGCTCACATTTAGAGTCGTTTTTTTCAATAATAAGCACCTCGTGGCCCTCTGTCAGGAGGGTTCGACACAGGTAATAGCCTACTTTTCCGCCACCTACTATAATAATATACATACAGTTATTGTGATGTCTCTAATAATTTATCCCGCACCAGGTGAGCAAAAATAGTGGTGGGGCTAAAAGCCTCTATACCCAGGTCCTCATACAGGTCGCGCCGCAGAGGGTCGTATATGCGGCAAAGGACCCTGGGGACGCCGAAAATATGCTTTGCAATCTGGGCAGCCATCACATTGCGATTATCCCCCTGGGTTACCGCCACAAAAGCGTTTGCTTCCTCTATGCCGGATTTTTTCAGGGAT
>JACVQG010000283.1 GCA_015661045.1 Dehalococcoidia bacterium
GGAAGTGAAAGATCTGGTGTTAAGGAAATGGAAGGAGTATGGTTTCTAAGAAGCCTATTTGTAGCCGCTGTCTGTAACTGTTTCAATTACCTGGTTGTAATAGTCGATAATTTGCCAGTTATATTAACTTCAAGGGGGATTGGAATTATGGAATATGATACCTTCGTAAAGAGTCTGGAAGAACTACCTCAGGGTAAGGAGATAGAGCTATTTGTACGGGAGTTGGCGCCCGGACGGAACAAGTATCTGGTGCGCAAGGTAAAAGGGGTTGTCTCCTCCGCCTCCGTACCTCAGGGGCGAACCCTGTGGCTCCGTTTCCATACCGGTTACCGTCACCCCCAGCCCTGGAATATCAAAATTACAGCCGAACTGGAGTAAAGAACACAGGGTTATAAAAAAAACGAGTGCTGGTAGTTTGTGAAGGTTTTCAGGTTAAAAATAGTGAAGCCCATTTCTCAAAGTTAAATACAACATGGGTTAGCATATCAACCGCCCCGCCATCGGGGCGGTAGTCTTTCTATCATAGAATTTAGTTAAGGCCGGAGCAATGTCCAAAATGAGATCCATCTTTTATGGTTGGTGGATAGTTATAGCGGTCGGTATTATCCACTTCTGGGGCGCTGGAACTGCTTTCTATAGTTTCACCGCTTTCTTGGAAACAGGAATTGCCGCTCCTATTGTGGGCTTCCTGACCGACAAATATGGCCCGCGAAGATTAGTTTTAGCCGGCTCATTTCTGGCGGGTGTTGGATTCATATTGTTGAGCCGCCTGGATTCCCTGTGGAGCTTAATAGCCAACTGGTTTGAAAAGAAACGGAGTACTGCTCTGGGTCTGGGTATAGCATCTATTGGCGGCAGCGGTGTTATTATCCTGCTGATGAACTGGCTGATTGAGCAATACGGATGGCGGAATGCCCTGGTGGTTGCTGGATTGGGTATGTGGATAATCTGCATCCCGGCAGCCCTTGTGCTCCGGCACCACCCTGAGGACTATGGGTATGCGCCGGATGGTGGTAAGATTGAGAAGGCTAAGGCGGTTAAAACACAGGGTGAAACATCGGTCAAGGCACAACATACAGGATTTAAAACCATGGAAGCTGTTAAGACCCGTGGCTTCTGGCTGATTGCCGCCGGGTCTACAGCTTCAGCCACCGGTGTAAACGCCGTGGGTGTACACGTGATGCCATCGCTGCTCAGTATCGACATCCCGCGAGGCACAGCCGGTTTCCTGGCCGCCCTGGTGGTGATGAGCAGCATAGCCGGACGGTTGGGGTTTGGGTGGCTTGGCGACCGATTCCCTAAAAAATACTTGTTTGGCATGGCTCTTTTCTTGCAGGCTGTCAGTTTGTTGGTTCTGGCCTATAGCCATAACCTGTGGCAGGCTACCCTCTTTGCCGCGCTTTTTGGCCCCGGATATGGCGGCGTCACCGCTCTAAGGTTCTCGATTCAGGCCGAATATTTTGGGAGGCGGTCTTTTGGAAGCATCCAGGGGCTATTATCAGGAATCCATACAATCGGCACTATCATCGGACCTGTACTGGCGGGATGGCTTTTTGATATTAAAGGCAACTACTTCCTGGCCTGGCTTGTGCTTGGCCTGTCAACTTTAGCCGTTGTGCCATTGCTGGTACTTGCCAGGGACTCTCAAAAGGGCCAGATGCATAGCGGCGACTAAGCGGGTTACCCGTTTATTGTCATTCTGAACGTAGTGAAGAATCTCCAGTCTCTCGCTGTTATCCTGATACATTGGGATTTCGCTGCGGAGAGAGATTCTTCAGTTGCTGCACTCCTACAGAATATACTATGAGTATTCTGTCAAGGCCCCAGGCAATCCTGTTTATTGCTCAGTCCTGTACTGTCTCTGGCAGGTGGATCCCCAACCATGACTTGTTTTGATGTCAGGGTTTGATGGTGGATTCAGGTAGGGGCCTGTATTGTAACGACCGGCTATGCTACGCCGGCTTGCTGCTTGAAGTGTTCCCACGCCCGCTGGTTGGAGCTATCATTAAAGAATTGCGGGGCGAACTCCTTTGCCTGGTCTTTGGGAAACTCTTTGGCCCGGCCCAGGTGCGCGACCTCCAGCAGCATCACGGCTGTTCTCTCCAGGAATATAGACAGCAGACAGGCATCCCGAAGGTTACCGGCAACAGTGAGAACGCCATGGCCGCGAAGCAGGATTGCTGCACACTGCCCCAGCACTCTGGCTATTTTATCCCCCGTTTCACTATCATTAACGCGTCCCGGTATGTCATACACGGGTACCCCTTGCCAGAACATAACACTATCATTATGGACAGGCCGTATTGTCTCTCCTATAAGAGTGAGGGCAATAGCCCTCGGTGGATGAGTATGCACTATAGCCATGACATCGGGCCGGGCCCGGTAGATTGCCTGGTGCACCGCCGATTGACTTACCGGGGTATGTAAATCAACTACAAATAATTCTTCGAGTTTCACCAATGCCGGGCTTTTTCCGGGCATGAACAGCATGGATTCGGTACCCTGTATCCTGGCGCTAACGTGGGCGAAGGCATCCGCCAGCCCCTGATAAGCTATAACCCGGCATACGGCTATTAAGTCTTGCTTTAGTTTATCAGTTTTTGCCATTGTTTGAACTCCTCCCTTTCCGGTAATGTAGCTAATGGCTAATGAAACGAAGCGATATCGTACTTTTGAGGCACACCACATATTCCAATAGCCTGGATTGCTTCGTTCCTCGCAATGACGAGGTAAACGGCCACTCCGTTACGAACATAGTATGACAATCTCAATACCACTTCCCTGATAAATCCTCCCACTGAGGATTCATGCCATTGATTAAGTCAATCTTGTTCTGTCTTGATCCAGCTTTAATCTGTTTCTCTCGATAAATAGCATCCACTATATCGTCGAATGCTTCATAATAAATGAGCTTGGTAATATTATATTTTTTGGTGAACCCGTCAAATAACTTCTCTTTATGCTCGTGAACTCTCCGTACCAGGTCGTTGGTAACACCCGTATAAAGAGAAGTGTTTCCCTTGTTAGTCATAATATATACGTAGCCTTGTTTTGACCCTTGCACAGTATTGCTCTCACCCTCTTTGGGAGCGACCACCCATTGGTCATTGCGAGCATAGCGAAGCAATCTCATGCCTTAATGACCAACTTCTCCTCCCGAAGAAAAGATCGCCTTATTGCCCTGCACCTCGCAGTGCCGAGTGATAGTTTTTTCTTGAGAATTTGGGCATAGTTATTTTTTCGTCAGAACCGCAGTCCCTTCTATCTCCAGTAGCATATCCTCCTGGGCGAATCCATTGGCAGGGATAACTTCCCAGAAAGGTTGGCTACTGGCGAATACACGGTGAAGCACACGGCTCACGTTGTCGATGGCCTCCATAGGCTTCAGGTAAATTGCAATCCGATGAACATCTCGAAGGGACCCGCCAAGTTCGGTGAGATAGGTGTCCATCGTCTTAAAACAGGATTCCGCTTGCTCCTCAGCAGTCTTACCATTCCCACCCGTGCCGGAGAGAAAAACAGATTTTCCTGCTACCAATGCCTTCAGGTACATTCGCGGTGGGTCGAACTCTACAGCTTGTTTCGCAATTGTCTTGTTGCCGACAATAGCGGTGGCCTCAATTTCCACCAAAGCCTCCTCGGGCAGGAACCGGTTAACGAAGATACTCGAACTGGTAGGACGAATCCCGGCGCCAAAGACCCGCTGGCGGTATTCCCGAAG
>JACVQG010000284.1 GCA_015661045.1 Dehalococcoidia bacterium
AGGGACAAGGCCAGCCGGCGGGGGATTGGGGTAAATACAACGGTAGCATCCCTTGCCGGGCATAAACACGGTGACTCTTCCCAGGAAGTGCAGGATTCCCCCCTGAATATTGGGTTTCCCCGATAATACACAGGCATCATTGACCAGGTATTTGGTCGGGAAGTTATCGCTGCCGTCCACTACAATGTCATAGCCGGAAACTAATTCCATGACGTTCTGTGCGTTGAGACGGACACAATGCTGGACAACCTGGATGCCCGGATTAACGTCTGCGAGGCCGTCCGTAGCCGATGTGACCTTGTCCCGTCCAATATCATGGGTATGGTGGAGAAGCTGACGGTGCAGGTTGCTCACCTCGACCTTATCGGAGTCCACAATGCCCAGAGTGCCGATGCCGGCCGCAGCCAGATACAAAGCAGCGGGTGAGCCCAGAGCGCCTGCCCCCACCAGCAGCACCTTTGCTCTCAATAGCTTCTTCTGCCCCTCCACCCCAATCTGATGGAGGATAATCTGCCGGTTATATCGTTTGACCTGGTCCCGGTTAAGGCTAACCATTTAATATATTTCCCTTTAAAAATAAAATCCCCTGCCTGCGGCACCCCCTTTGCGAAAGGGGGAGAAATAACCCCTCTCCCTTTTTAAAGGGAGATTAAGAGGGATTTAAAGCATTCCGTGTAATCCTTAACTCTATTGGCCTAAAGATAGCATTAGTATATGTACGGGCCTAAAAGCTGTCAAGTTTGCGGTTCTAAGCCAGTTCGACATATTGGCGACATAGCCATATTACGCCCATTTTGCCAGGCGACTATGATATAATTGAGCTTCAGACCATCAGTTACACGGTAAATTCCTGATCGCTTCGGCTGGTCGCGTGATTTACGAGGGTATCAATGAGAAGTTTAGCATCTCTATCGGCCATTGCCTTATGTCTTCTTCTCCTTTTCTCCTACTCAATCCAGGCGGCGCCTGAGACTCCGGTTATGGTTAAAGAATTGAATTATGTTATTCTTCATGGCGCCGGTGGACACACTGGCAATCTCCAATCTGTGGCAGATTTTATCGAGGAGCAAGGGAGAAGATACATCGTTGACTATGAGAAAGCCAATCCTGGCATCAAGGTTCAGGTTAATGTTCTACAAAGGTATTATCCCAACGATGTAGATATCGAAACCTGGGCTAAAAACATTGCTGACAGTATCAATAAGTATTTCCCTGACAAAAAGGATTTAATCCTGGTTGGGCACAGTATGGGTGGAAAGGCTGCCCTTTACGCAGTCGCTCACAATACGCAGCAAATATCTGCTAAGGTGGCATTGGTGGTCACCATCAACAGTCCAATCAGGAGATTGAAGGATTATTACGTTACCAGCTCAGGTTCGGCAGCGGTTTTTTGCGGCGCACGCTGGCTACTCTCAGACCGGGGAGTCTGTGATTCGTTAGATAGTTACGATAGCTCTCAGGATGGCAGTTGGGTAAGCAAGAATAAACACTGGCTGGCCTTTATTTCCGCCGAACCTGCGCCACTTAGTCCGCGTTTCCCGGTCGGTAGTATTGACGGCTGGCCCAGAGACATGGACGATGGCTTTGTGCCTGTTTCGGCTCAATATTCAGAAGGCGCTGATGTGGTCTACTATGGCGAATCCGGGCACGGCGATTTCTCAGAGTCAGATAGCACAGCCCGTTTTATATCGGACAAAATCCTGCGCTATCTATTTGGAGGGGTCATAGAATCCCCCAGTTTGATAGGTAGCGGCGTTTTCGAACACAGGGCCGGTTGGCTTCCAATCAAATATACCTGGAATGATACCTTCAGCGAGGTGGTGGTATCCCGCGGTAGATTTTCCCATACCAATACCTCCTATCTGAAGCGGCAATATTGGGAGGAAGTGGTCGGCGGTTGTCCGCCGCGGAGCATCCGGAGCAGTTACAGTGTCCGATTGATAAACCCATTGCCCTTTATCGCAGGGATAGAAGAGGTACGCTGGTTAACGCCGGACGTACCGGGGGATTGCCGCTTAATTATCAGGAGCAAAGCCGCCCCTAAAATTCGCGCCCAGATAGAATGGACGGTATTCCGGTATAACCTACTACCTCCTGGAGGCGAGCGCGCTCAATACGAGGTAAAGATAAATACAGGTACTCCGCAAGCCGGAATTCCACGTGCCTCATGGGTAACAGATAACGTACGCGACGTTAGATTACAGGTATGGTCGGAAGCCGAAGGCCCATTCAGGTGGCTAAAAGCTGAATGGAAGGTTTATTCCAAAGAAAACCACCAGCGAAAAATTATTGACGAAATCCAGCCGCAACCGTTGCGCTGAGAAAGTCACTCACTCTATTTGCCTTCGATGCCAAACAGGATAAATCAAAACCGGACTATAATCTAAGTGCAGTTCGAACTCTGGCCAGATTCATCAGACTGTCCCTGATTACTACGCCTATTACCTCATCTTTTTTATCCAGAACGGGTACCCGGTGGGTCCCAGTCTGGTCCATATACTCGATTGTGTGAGCGGCTGTCTGGTCGGCCAGTACAGTAAACACGTTCCTTGCCGGTGTCATAGCCTCTTCAACAAGGGTGGAGTCCCATTCCCCTCTAGGTATACGGTTGATACCGGCCAGCGTTATTATTCCCACAAATTTCCCTTTCTCAGCTACTGGAAAATAATCTTGCCCTGTCACCAGGGAATAATTTGTAACCGCTTGCCTGAGACTTATCTGTGGAGCGATAGCAGGGAATTCCCTGGTCATGATATCCCGTGCCCTGGTATTATGAAGCGCTTCGTACAGTTTTGCCCAACGACGGCTTTGTGTTGCCGCAGATAGTAAGACCCATCCCAGGAAGGCCAGCAATAGTCCATTCACTGCTTCCTGCAAAAAGATAAAAACAGCAATACCCCCAAGGATAAATAGGGAACCGAATCCCCACCCGGTAGATGTCGAGATACGAACAGCAATGCGGTAGTTCCCCGTGCTTTTCCACAAGATAGCCAGCAGGATCCTTCCACCCTCCAGGGGTAATGCAGGCACAAGATGGAAAAGCGCCAGTATGTACCATAAAAATGCCGACCATACCATTGGACGAGTGCGGCAATTAACGGGCTACTCGTGATCGGCTCTCTTAAAGAGATCCATTGTAGTATTCCTGCCACTATCAGGTTAAAAACAAACCCGCTCCCGGCCATTAGTAATTCAATGCCAGGGCGTGTGGTATCTCTCGGTACACGGGTTGCCCCTCCAAAGGTAAATAACGTCACATTCCTCAGGGGAATACCCATATGAATGGCCAGTAGATTGAGTTGAAATTGCCGTAGGACCACTGTTAAGAAAAATACCACAATACCGGCCGTTCCGAAGGCTATTCTCTGCCACAGGGGATAATCTCCCGGGAACTGAGTAACATTGACAAATATCAGCAGGATAAAAGCCAGATACCAACTGGCATGTATCCGCATACGGACCTTTAGAGCGTTACTCAGGTCAGGGTGGCTTTGAGTATCTGACATCACAACCTTTATTTAACCCGTCTGCCGAGTTCTTCGTAAATCATCGGTGTGCCTCATTCTCGATAATCATAGATTATCACATTACCCGTGACAACCTGGATTATCGAACTGCTAAACTTTCCAGTTCCTCATAGCTAGAGATACGAGATACGGTACGCAAAAAGTCTCCCAGGGAACTAGATTTGCTGCGAATTGTCCGCAGCCAACCCGCAACTGGAGATATGGATGCAGGGGTATCGGCATAGCTACCATGAAAAGCAAAATATGCCTGGTTCAGCCGCCTTAAATAATACCCCTCTTTAGCAAAAAATTGACGGCGTTCCTCCATAAAGTTCTCAGCTTCCTTAACCTGGCCCTTTGCCAGAAGCTCATCAACCTGGAGCCGGGTTTGCCGCATCTCCAGGTTGAAATCAAAGCCCGAAGACTTTTTTCGAGGCCCTTTCTCTAAACGAATTCCATAATCCTTTAGCACCCGTTCGCCTATTTCATCCCCGGCTATGTCCGCTACGGTCTCGTTAATAGTGGTCATGTTATTGCTGGTTCCATATTTCTGGCCTAAAGGGTGGAAAAAGAGATAATGGTGTACCCATTCATGGGCAACCGTAGGCAGGGCATGATCAATGGTAGATGTCTCCGGAATCAGACTGGGGTAAAGCGCTAACCCGCCTAATTCCTCCACCAACGCTGATACTCCCCATACCCGCACCGGCGAAGTAGCAAGGCTCTCAATTTGTTGCTCCAGCTTTGCCGCTTGCTCTAAACTCAAACCCGGTTTTAGCAATAAAGGTTTCTCCAGGGCTATCCGCTCTCTGGGTGAGATGACCAGTATTTGGGGTGGTGTATCGAAGGCAAAGCTGATAGGCGGTAAGGGAAGGATTCCCTCAGTGGATAGCACTTTCCCTATCTGCCGTCTTATTATGGCTTTTACCTTTGTCTCTTTATACTTCATTCCATGTTTAACAGTCTCTACCTGTGCTTCTAATTGGCCTATTTGCTGGGTTTCTCCGGGATTCGAGGCGCTAAACTGCCGTATTCGGGTTTGAAGGGACCTTATCTCCTGCCCCATACGGAAATATTCCTTTACGAAGTCCAGGTCCGGCTGCTCTATTAATTGTGTATTTCCAGCAGACTGTGCCACGTGGTTACGCAATAAATCCCATAAATTGGCTACTTCCCATCCGGGCAGGTTGAAAAAGTAGGGCTGAGCCAGACCCTCGACGCTATCAGCCGGGAAAGCTGCCCCTGACGGCATCAGCAGTGTGGATAAAATCCACAGTATAATAACGACTAAACGCAGGACTTTTGGGGGTGTCATTCGCTTCTCACGTTTTTATTATACCTTTTTAGACGATATGATATAATAAAATTTCGAGAGGTATAATGTAACACGTATGGCTACACAACGAG
>JACVQG010000285.1:0-501 GCA_015661045.1 Dehalococcoidia bacterium
ACTTAGCGCCGCCAGAAAGGAAGACCCAAGGTCAGTAGTTGTTTCCGCCTTCGATAGCGCTAATCTGCGGGAAGTGTTAGCGCCGTGGGCTTTGGCATTTGGCACTCCAAATTCCCACTGGTCCGGCTATTTCTGCGGCCAGTATTTACATTCTTCCATGTACCTCACCAACGGCACATTCCATTCCGACTTCGACCCGGAGCATTGCAAATACCTGCTTCTCTTCGGCAACCAGGCCGGGTTCATGGCCGGCCTTAGCCCTAACATCACCTCCCAGAAGGTTGCCCTGGCCCGCAAGCGCGGCCTTAAGGTAGTTGTCGTTGACCCCATATGCAGCAACGCCGCCTCCAAGGCCGATGAATGGATACCCATCAAGCCGGGCGCCGATGGCCTCCTGGCTTTAGCCATGGCAAATGTACTACTAAATGAACTGGGCGTCTACGACAGGTATTTCCTTAAGAAACACACCAACGGCCCCTACCTGGTAAAATCTGACGGCTT
>JACVQG010000285.1:537-3605 GCA_015661045.1 Dehalococcoidia bacterium
TAAGGCCAAACCCTTCGATGCCCAGATTGATGACTATGCCCTGACCGGGACATTCGATGTTGAAGGAACAAAGTGCCGCCCGGCCTTTGAGTTACTAAAAGAGCATGTTAAGCAATATACACCCGAGATGGCGGCAAAGATAACTACTATCTCTGCGGCCACTATCCGGCGCATCGCCGAGGATTTTGGACGGGCTGCCAGTATCGGCTCCACAATCACAGTGGATGGGGTGGAGCTACCCCTGCGCCCGGCAGCAGCCAATATCTACCGCGGGGCCGGCGCCCATAAGCACGGTGTGATGGTTGCCCTGGCTATCCAGACCCTGAACCTGGTTGTCGGCTCCTTCTATGTGCCCGGTGGGCACAGGGGCATGAACCTTATCGGACCATCATGGAAATGGTCGCCCGGCCAGTTTGATGGACTGGTGGTAACACCCCATGCACTCGGCCACGGCGCAAACTATTACAATTACGAGGTCAAAGAGCCTCAGACCATGGGCCTGCTTGAACTTTTCCCCATTTCTACTAACCGCTCACCTATGCTATTGTCGAGCAGCCTCGATGCCAAGAAAAACAAGCTGCCCTATAAGCCTAAAGTCCTCCTGGTATGCCGCCGAAACCTGTTCCGGGGTGGCGTGGACTACGGTCTGACCGCTGAGGCACTTAAAAACTACGAGTTCATCGCTTCTTTCTGCATACAGATGGATGAAGTGGCCCAGTTCGCTGATATTGTGTTGCCCGAGCAAACCTACCTGGAGAAACTCCAGATTTTCCCCAATAGCCTATCCTGGAGCCTGTCGGCCCAGAGCGGCTACTTCTACTGGGGTGTGAGACAGCCTGTCGTGGAACCTGTTGGCGAATCTCGCGACTGGGGAGATGTACTTATGGAACTCGCCGATAGAATGGGATTCATAGGGCAGGTTTATAAGCATCTTAATGTTGAATTCGAGCTAAACGAACCCTATGTGTTGAATCCATCGCAGAAATACACTAAAGAGGAAATACTTGATCGGCGGGTCAAATCCGAGTTTGGGCCGGACAAAAGCCTGGAATGGTTCAAACAGAACGGCTTTGTCAGCGTCAAACGTAAGGTGGACGAGCTATTCCCTCTGTATAAACTGAATGTCCGCTTCCCTATTTACTACGAGAACATCAAACGGGCCGGCCAGCAAGTGCAGGCTGTGACAGAGAGAATCGGGCTTAAGGACTGGGATATCGAAGACTATGAGGCTTTGCCTACCTGGAAGGAAGAGCACACCGGCGAGGATAGCGCTGAATTTGACCTCCTGGCCTGCAACTTCCGCGTGCCTACACATACCCAGTCGTGGTCTTATCAAAACCCCTGGCTCAGTGAGCTATCTAAACTCAATCCCTATGCTGAGAAAATTCTTATCAATGCAGCCACAGCTAAAAAGAAGGGAATAAAAGATAAGGATAAAATACGTGTTCGGTCAACGGTGGGAGAACTGGTTGGCGAAGCCAGGGTCACCGAATGCGTCCACCCACAGGCAGTTGGAATTTCCAGTCATTTCGGGCATCTGACAGGGAAGAAATCAGAGAATCACGAAGTTAACTTCAATAGCCTGATTCCCTTCGACCAGGAACATATAGACTGGGTTTCCAGCGGGGTGGATGCTTGCGTCCGGATAAAGGTTTCTCGTGTCTGATTTGTTATCTGTAATTACCCCTTACCCTGAGGAAAAGAGGAGGACACAATGCACTGGGGAATGGTAGTTGACCTAAAACTATGTATTGGTTGCAATAGTTGCGTAGATGCGTGCAAGGCGGAAAACGGCACTTCGCCAGGTATATTCTGGAATAAAGTCCTGGAACAGGAAGTAGGCACTTTCCCGAACGCCAGACGTGTCTTCTGGCCGATGCGCTGTATGCATTGCCAGGACCCACCATGTAAGCAGGAATGTCCTACCGGCGCAACCTATCAGCGCCCGGACGGCATTGTGTTAATTGACTCAAACAAGTGTATCGGTTGCAAAGCCTGTATGGTGGCCTGCCCTTACGACTCCCGTGATATTTTCGAAAATAAAAAAGGCTACTTCTCAGAAGGTCTTACTCCCTTTGAGGTACAGGCCTATGCCAAGCATGTCAAGGGCGCTGTACAAAAGTGCACCTTTTGCTCCCATCGCCTGGAAAAGTGCCTTAAACCGTTCTGTGTAGATAACTGCATCACCGGCGCTCTCATATTCGGAGACCTTGATGACCCTAATAGTGAAGTAAGCCAGGCGTTACGGGGAGCCCGGGGTACTATCAGGCTAAAAGAGGAATTAAGAACTAAACCATCTATTTACTATTTAACTTAATGATTAATCATGGAGAGATAAAATGGCTGTAAGAGAGTTTACTGTTGGTTCGCGTCCCCAGGTTGTGTGGGGCTGGCTTGTAATCCTGGATTTCTTCCTGGCAGGCTCAGGCAGCGGCTTGTTCATACTTTCCCTGATAATGGGATACCCTCTGGGCATGGCCGTAGCCCTTGTCCTCGTTTTGTTGGGAGGATCCCTGTTGCTCGTAGACCTGACCCGGCCAACTAATGCCTGGCGTGTTATAATGCGGCCTCAAAGCTCATGGCTGAGCCGGGGTACTATTAGTATAATGGTGTTCACAATTCTTGGTATCGTACACATTATCTCCCTCTCGACTTCAGCAGGGGGAAGTATGGCTACTGTCACCACCTGGGCAAACGTCCCGGGGTGGGAGAAGATATTAGCAATAATATCCGGGTTAGCCGCTGCTACAGTCGCCCTATATCCCGGATTCTTGCTGGGCAGTATGCGGGGTATCCCGTTGTGGAGTAGTGTCCTCAGCCCGGCGCTTTTCTTATCATCAGCTCTGATAGCTGGCCTGGGCGTTGCGCTACTATTACCTCTTGGCGCCAATAGCCTGAGAGCATTGATTGCGCTTCAAGTCGCCGGAATAGGGTTTATTCTGCTCCAGTTCTTACTCCTGCTAAGTCTGCTCTTCACCGCTCAGGTGGAAGCCACTAAAACCTCGGTTCTGCGTTTAACTCAGGGTGACCTTAAAACTCCGTTCTATCTTGGTTTATTATTGTTCGGG
>JACVQG010000286.1 GCA_015661045.1 Dehalococcoidia bacterium
GGATAACAACCTGAACTCCGTAGAAGTAAGGTCTAGTTCCAGGTCCCCCAGAGTAGCCTTTCGCTTTGCAAAGTCTATCACAAGATCAAACAAGTTGAAGGAAGGTTCAGGATGTTCATCCCAAATTTGAACTCGGCGCAGGACGGCTCGCACCCTTGCCACCAGCTCTTTAGCCGAAAAAGGTTTAGCTACATAATCATCAGCGCCAGCGTCAAACCCTTCAACCTTTTCATTCTCGCTACCTTTAGCGGTAACTACGATTATGGGTACATTTGAAAATTCTCTTATTTGCCGGCATACGGTGAACCCGTCTATACCAGGCATCATAATATCTAACAGCATAAGGTCTGGCACGTTGTCTCCATAAAAGGTTTCAATAGCTGCTTCTCCATCCTGGGCCGTGAGCACACGGTAACCTTCCATTTCCAGAATACGTTGCATCATCCGTAATATCCGGATATCGTCATCCACAACTAATATAGACGTTTTCTTAGAAGGCAAGTTCACCTCACTTTTTCAAGCGCAGGACGCGGGCGACGGCTTTTCTGATACCGGCGGCGCTTATGGGTTTAACCAGGTAATCCGTAGCGCCCATTCCCAACGCTTTCTCGCGTTGTGAAGCCTCTGCTGAAGCTGTTAACACAACAACCGGGATACTTGATGTCTCTTTCGTTCTTTTTATCTCCCCGAGCAGCCATAACCCGCTGTTAACCGGCAATCTAAGGTCAACTAAAACAAGATTCACGGTGTGTTGTTTTAATAAATCAAGCCCATCCTCCGCCTTACCAGACTGGAGAACGGTATAGCCCTCCATCTCCAGCACCTTTGAGGCAAATTTCCGGACATCAATTTCGTCTTCCACCACCAGGACTACTTGTAAGTTACGTTTTCCAGGCATTGTCATTCACCTGATTTACTGTCAACACTGGGAGTGTAAAGTGGAAATCGCTACCCTTGCTTTGTTCGCTTTCCACCCATATTCGTCCTCCGTGGGCTTCTACCAAGCCTTTACAGATAGCCAGGCCGAGACCTGCGCCTCTTATTCCGGCGGTTAATCTCTGCTCAACCCGGTACATTCTATTAAATACCCTCTTTAAATCCTCAGCGGGTATACCAATACCCTGGTCGGAAGTACTTATATGTATCTCGGAGCCGTGTACTCTGGTTTTTACTATTACGGTGGTTCTTTCACCGGAGTATTTCGTAGCATTATCCAGAATATTATCCAGCACCTGCCGTATACGCCGTCCATCAATGTTAACCTTTGGCAGTCTTCCTTTTTTGTCCCAAATAATGTTATGGGTCTTAGCTCTTAATCTTGCCTCGGCAATTGCCTCACGGACAAGCTTTGAGATACTCGAAGGACGCTTCTGAAGTTTTAATAACCCCGCCTCAAGCCGGGACATATCTAATAGATGGTCTACAAGTTCCGTCAACCTGTCCGTTGCACTGACCATCGAGGTCAGGTATTCAAGTTTTTCATCACGCTTCAACCTGCGGTCATAATCAAGCAGCAAAGTTCCATAACCTTTAATTGTTGCTAAGGGGGTTCGGAGTTCGTGAGAGACCGTAGAAAGCAAGTTGGTCTTTAGTTTATCCAGTTCCTCATATTCAACCATCTTTTTCTCCAGACGGTTGCGCTCAACCCTGGACCGCAGGTTAATAATACCAAATGAAAGATCACCTGCTACCTGTGTCAAAAGCTTCACCTTCTCATTATCGAAAGCATCGCTTTCTAAGGTATACACAGCCAGCGCGCCATAGGTTTCATTGTCGGCAACCAGAGGGATAGAAATTAACGAGCCGTAGCCATTTCGGGATACTTCATCGGACCAGAGAGAGGCGGAGGGGTCAATTAAAACATTCTGGACAACATAAGGTTTGCCGGTGTTAATAGTAACTGTGGTAGGAGCATGGATATATTGGGCGTCAGCCCATCTAATATCATCGCTATCAGGGTATCGCACTTCATGTTTTTTGGGGCCTATCAGTTGGGCATTTTCTTCGTCTTTAGTTAAAACAAATCTGACAACTGCAAGCTGATAACCTTCTATATCGACAATTATCCGGCATATGCTTCGCGCAAGTTCGGTCTCATTTAACGCTCGCACCAATACCTTATCAATTTCAAGTAGTGTCTCTAAATCCCGTATCCTGTGTTCCAGAACCACATTCTTCTCTTCGAGCTCTAACAGGATTCTTTGCTCATTGATATGGAGTTCAGCTAATTCTTTGGCATACAGCTTTAGTTGGTCGGGCTCCAGTTTATCCCAACTTTTTTGAACCCCGTTAATCATTTTGGGCACAAGTGCCTCCTGCTATGAAAGTATGCCATCATCTAACGTGCCAAAAATTATTGAAGCATTCTCCGTGCCTCAAGCTGTAGGTGTAACCGGGATGGCATTGTTCTAACTTTTCAAATCATAATAACCGATAGCATATAACGTAAACCGGGCGAAAAAGTCAGTAAAACATCGGGTTATTAAAATATTGCACGAAAAATTACTTTAATGTTTGGTAATTTCCCCGGCTGGCAATGCTATGAAAAACGTGCTCCCTTTATTTACCTGGCTTTCGACCCATATTCGCCCTCCCATCATGTCCACCAATGATTTTACAATATAGAGACCAAGGCCGGTGCCGCGGATATTCGCGGCATCAGGACGGTGAACCCGATGGAAACGCGTAAAGAGCTTGGGTAATTCATCTGGAGGAATACCTAACCCGATATCTGTTACGGTAAACACGGCCTCAGAATCCTTTGGCGATGTAACCCCGGATACGGTTACCACCCCCCCGGCAGGAGAGTATTTAGCTGCATTATCTACTAAATTATATATAACCTGGGTTAATCTTTCCGTGTCTGCCCATACCATGGGGTAACTTTCAGGGATATCCATGCGGAAGGTATGAGTAAGATAGTTACTATTTAGCTGGCTAAAAAGCTGGGTTACGATGTTTTGAACGGATAGTAACTCACGTTTTACCGATAATCGGCCCGATTCTATCCTGGATACATTCAAAAAATCGTCAACTATATTTGTAAGCCGTTTACTCTCGTTATATA
>JACVQG010000031.1 GCA_015661045.1 Dehalococcoidia bacterium
TTTGGCTCCCCGGAGACTGTATTCCGCACCCGGCGAGGAATCGAGAAGACATTGCTTCAGTTCACGCTGGTGCTGATTGTGCTCTTCATTGTTGTCTCTGTAATGAGTGTACGGGCCCATGCGTCCGCCTGAATCACCTATTGCTATGGGGTGATCGAACGCTCCATTCCCCTCTCTTTGACGAGTAAGGCTATCCCGACCTATTGGGGGAAGAGTAAAACGAATGGGTGAGGTTGAGTGATAAGATAAATGAAGAAATCCACACCTAACATTATCACCCTTACCACTGATTTCGGCCTTTCTGATGCCTACGTAGCCTCCATGAAAGGGGTAATCCTGAGTATAAATCCCGGGGTTACTCTGGTGGACATTACGCACAATATACCGCCCCAGGATGTCCGTGCTGCAGCTTTTCTCCTTCATACCAGCCATACCTTTTTCCCCGATGGCGCTATTCATCTGGCGGTAGTTGACCCCGGAGTGGGTACATCCCGCCGTCCCATCGCCCTGGTAACACCCCACGCCACATTTGTAGCCCCGGATAACGGCATACTGAGCTACATGGTTGCCGGAGCGACGCGCCCTGCAGTGTCTCCAACTGGTTTAGACTTCAAACTTCGAGAAACAAAGCTACCTGCTGGCATCACAGCCTTTCACCTGAATAATCTCGACTTCTGGCGGCACCCGGTAAGCCATACTTTTCATGGAAGGGATATCTTTGCGCCCGTAGCTGCCCATTTATCGTTGGGAGTCCCGCTTGACAAAATAGGCGAACCTATTCCTTCCCTTTTTATTTTCACAGTACCCCACCCCCAATCTCAACCCGATGGCAGCGTGATGGGACATATCCAGCATATAGATTCTTTTGGCAACCTGATAAGCGATATTAAGGTGGAAGATATAATGCTCGGAAAGACTGAAAAAAAGACAGAAATAGAGATAGAGGTACGGGGTCAAAAGATAACAGGGATCTGCAGGTTATATGCTGAGGGCAAGGGCTTTGTGGCTATTATAGGCAGCAGCGGCTATCTGGAGATAGCTTTGAAAAATGGTAATGCCTCCAAAAAGCTGGAGTCAAAGGTGGGGGATAGTTTTACTTTAACACACGGACAGATTAAATAGTTTATGCGGGCTTTACATTGTAAAGTGGTTTATCATCTACTACTAGCTTTGTTTACCCTTGATTGATTCCTTCAGCCCGTGGAAAATCCGCATCTGTCTTTCAATGTGCCAGTACATATAGGCTGTAAAGGCAGCGGCGATTAATCCAAAGACCACTATAAAACCCAGGCCATCCCTACCCAGTCCCTCCCAGATATATGCCAGGGTTAATAATAGCCCTACTAACAGGTGTCCCGTAATGGTGAGCGCATTGGCCGGCGCAAGGTCGGATGAATTGGCATAGAATTTACGGGCAAGTTGAATTGCTCTGACTGCCAGGGGAAGAGTAAGAGCAATTATCAAGGTGACCGTGGGTAACTTCCCAACCAGAACTCCTATCAATAAAGAGATGTAAACGGCGGCCATAATTATCGCATAGCCCCATACTGCCCGCTGGCGGCCAAGCCGCACCACCCAGGTTTTTTTGCCAACCTTTTTATCGGCATTGTAATCGGGGAACTCATTGATATAAAGCACCGCAGCTATGAGTAATCCCAGAGGCAAGCCTGCAAGCACCGGTAACCAGCTAAGTTGCTGAGTCTGAATGTAATAGGCCCCCAGAACCATTAGTGGGCCAAAGTTGAGACCTACCATCAGTTCTCCCAAACCCCGGCTGGCCCAATTGAACGGGCGGCCGGTGTAAAAGAACCCCGACAGGATAGCAATGGCACCTAATGCGAAAATAAAGGGGCCGCGGGTAAGGGCCAAATATATCCCTAACAAGGTTCCTGCGGCAAATAAGAAAAGCCCTTCTGTTAATACCTCTACCGGCGATAACAGACCCAGTTGAATCAAGCGGCTGCCCCCGCTAAACGGCCTGATAAACTCCTGATTAGCTTCATCGTTGCCGCTGCGATGGTCGAAATAGTCGTTCATCACATTGGTGCCAGCCTGGAGTAGCACGCCAGCCAGAAGCGCCAGTAAAAAACTTACCCAGCCAAGTGTGCCAGTCACTGTCCAGGCGATTACTGTCCCCAATAACACAGGCAACGCAGCAGCGGTCAGGAAAGCCGGTCTTACCTCTGTATACCAGTGTTTGGCCTTGCTCTTTAACCGGCTCCAGTCACTAATTACTACCCTGTTCTGAGGGAAATCAATTACGGTAGGCGGCATGCCCTGGACTATCTCCCCAAAAATGCGGTATTTAATTACCTCTGGCAACACTTTTATACAGTCTAATACGTGGGCATTGCCCGAGCCGGTGAGATACTTAACGACCGGTGACTTTTGAGCGGTTATTTCCAGGGCGCGCTCCCGCTCCTGGCTATCGGTAACAAAGACTGCCCTGCCTGTTACCTCAACTTCTCTGGAATTATTAATATCTGTTTCACTTCTGTGGACGAGGATTGAAATGGCTGGTTGCCTTGTCATTTGTATAGTTTTGGGGTCGCCCTTCATAGTGGCCAGGTAAATTGAAAAACTCTCGTCTACAGTAAAGTGCATCATCCGGTTTCTCAGGCTTTCTCCTGAGGCAGTGGCTACTGCACCGACTTCGGCCCCCTGCAAAACCGAGAGTACTTCTTGCTGGCTATGTTGCTGGGCTACCAATCCCTGATCCCCTTGGTGTTTTTTTTGTTTAAATCGTGGGATGGTGACTCTTTCGTACCTTGCTTGCCTGATAGTAAAAACAGGATAATACCGACAACCAGCATCGGGACTGCCAGCCTTACCGGGACTGGTATATCGGAGTTTACAAAAAAGAACTTGCCTATAGAATCTATAATATTTCCAAAGGCAGGCAAAATGAAACCGATGCCTTTATACAGGCCCCAGATGACAATGATAAGGCCCGCAAGAAGATTGAGTAATAAACTTAACTCTCTAATTAATCTCATAAACTAAGCCTCCTCTAAATACTATTATTTTCCAATATACACATTACTGCCAAAGATTATACAGCAACAGAAAAAGTAAAAGAAGGGGGTAAAAAGGAGATTATTCAAAAAATCCCTCAGTCTCGTATCTCACGATGAAATTATATTATAGCCGTCGTTATCAGTGGTAAAACATTGGAGGTGTTGCCCGTTTATTTACGGAATATTCCGTAATGCCTCAATTTGTATTGGAGAGTGCCATACGCTTTCAGGTGAAAGGTATCTTATGTCCCGGTAGACCATAAAACCATACTCATCATTCCATTCTGTTGTTCCTATGAAAATGCCTGCGTTTTGCTGATGATCGTTAACCCTGATAAATCTGATACCGAACGGTGACTCAAAATTTATACCTACAACTCGGGAAACCTGGGTTGTAATTTCCTCCCTTCTGGCCAATATTTCAACCCAATATGAGAAAGATTCGTAAGCAAGCATGGCGGCATCGGAGGGATAAATTAAAGTCCTGGTATGGTAACTTTTTACAAATTCCGCTGTTCTGGGATCCCTGGAAGCAAAGAATGGTGCCCGTGAGAAAGCTCTTATCCCCGATGGCATGTCTTGCTTTAGCTTCTGCAATACTCCGACATCGTAGTTGGCTGTAAATGCCACATTATCAAAGAATTTTAGGTTTATTGCTTGACGCGTGAATCTGACCAGGTCGTCGCCGGTCAATAAAGAATATACCAAATCTGGTTTAGCCGCTAACATGGTATTTATCACTGACGAATAATCCGTTTCTCCTGCCGGCAGCCAGAGCTCGCCGGAAAAATTTACGTCGGGTCTGAGTCTCTTCAGCCACTCCTTAAAGGCTAAGGATTCCTCGTATGCAGTGCCTATCCGGGGGCCGATAATGTAGTAACTGGAATAACTCTCCCGTGCCAGGTCCATTGCCTGAAGACGGCCCTCTATATATGTGCTGGGGCCTATTTGTATAATTTGTTCATTAAAACGATTAATTGTTAATCTTTCGCTATTGGCATAGTGAAATATAACTGGCATCGCATATTTTTTTGCTATTTCTGTTATACTAACGGCTACAGAACTGCTAACAGGTCCAAATAAGACTGAAAGTCTTTCCGACGTTATAAGCAATTCTGTTTGCTCAGCGGCTTTTTGGGGATTACTCTCGCTGTCACGTACAATCAACTTTACCGGACTTCCCAGAATACCCTTATCGCTATTGAGTTGTTCCGTTGCTATTTGTAGCGCATTGAGGCTTTCACTTGCCTGCCCTCCAAACTCACCTGTTAAATCTGTTATCACACCAAAGTAAACCTCTGGCGACCATACCTTCTTTTTCTTTATTTCTTCGATAGAGTTCCATAGGTTTTCAGCAGGGATATATCTAACGTTGTCATAGGTCATAAAACCATAGTTGTCATCCCACTTGGTTTCTCCAATGAAAGAGCCAAAGCTGCTTTGGCGGTCATAACCCCTTATATAGCTATCGGGCACTAAAAATTCAAATCTTAATCCCGCGCCTCGCCGCATCATATCAAGTACACTCAAGGATTCGGCGGTTTCTGCCATTTGCGCCCATACTTTAACTGCCCCGTAAGCCAGTACAGCAGAATCGGAAGGATATAGCCCGGTTTTACTGAAATACCGTTCTACGAAATCCTTGATCTGTGGTGTTTTAGCAGTAAAAAATGGGGCCCTAAAGTAAGCGCGAACCCCTGGTACCATGTCCCTTTTTAATTCTTGGAGAACACCCACGTCATACGAAGCTGTGAAAGCTACTTTATTGAAAAACCCTGTCTTCACTGCCTGCCGGGTGAAATTCACCAGTGCCTGCCCCTTTAAAGTTGAATAGACCATCTGGGGCTGAGCTGCTAAAACTCTATCTATAACAGAGGAATAATCCTCGTCCTCCGTGGGTTGCCAGAACTCTCCCGAAAACTCTACCTCTGGTTTAAGAGTCTTGAGCCACTTCTTAAACGAGTTGGCCTGTGCTCTATCTTCTTCCCTACCTGTCCCCAGTATGAAGTACTTTCTATAATCGCTTCTGGCAAGGTCCAGAGCATGGGCTTTACCTTCCATAACATTGTTTGGCCCTATTTGGAATACAGTACTAGTCGTATGACTTGGCGGAAGTGTTAAGTACTCGGCATTAGCTGTATATGTAAAGAGAAGTGTTTTATCCTCGATAGCATTGGCAACGGCGATGGTTTCGTTACTTGTCGTTGGAGCAATGATAGCTGATACGTAGCTCTGGCGTAGAGAAAAGTTCGTAGGTACCTTGGCTGCTACGTTAAATGGTACGGCAACGGATATACTCTCGTTAATCTCCTTATCGCCTGCTACCAAATATCTTGCTGTTGCCGCTGCCATTTGAGGGTTACCAGCGCTATCTTTTATGAGTAAGCGGACGGGGAAGTTTTTAATTCCACCTGCCTCGTTGATCTGGTCAACTGCTATTTGGGTTGCGGTGATTGCGGATTGACCGTCAGAAGCAGAACGGCCAGACAGGTCAACCACAATACCCAAATTCAAATAGCCGTCGGGAATATAGTTGTCTTTATTTGTAGCCAAATAAGGGTAATCTTTGGTGTCTAAGTGGAGCAAACTCACAATGCGATCGCCAATAACGAATTTCTTATCAATCAGAGCAATGTTTTCTTGCGCTGTAATTATCCCGTACCGGGTTTTGTTAATCAGAAGATGATAGAGACGTTGTGACCCATCCGATTTATTACTTCCCTGGAAAAACGCTCTATTCAGACTGGCATAATTTCCCATGCTATTTTGTGTATAAAGAAGTAAGCTTGCAAGAGCCAAAAGGATGGTAGGCAAAAGAAAAGTCAATAAAATCAGATATAGTCTATGCGGACGATGTAAGTGGTCGTGTGAAACAGGTATTATTTTCATACTGTACACCCACTCCGTTGTTACCGAATTGAATGTCACACATTATGGTGGACACATTTATTTCGGTTAATAGAGATGGAAAGGTGTCTTAATGGAACGTTACCCTTTGTGTCTCCATATTGTTCCTTGAGCGGTATCCTCTAATGCAATACCTCTATTCGCTAAACCGGATCGGATTTCGTCTGAAAGAGCAAATTGCTTAGCCTTCCTCAACGCATTACGGAGATTAATAAGCAATTCTATATTTTCACTGGAGCCAGCTTGTGGCTTGCCTTGAGAAAAGAGTTCTAACCCTAGATTTGTGTCAATGTTTGTAACTTTAGTTTTGATTTCCGCCAGGAAAGCAGCGATTGACTGGGCATCAACTGTTTTCTCCAGCTTCTTCAAAGTGAGACCAAGAACAGATGCTAGCCCAGCCATGATTGATTGAAGGTTTTTAACACTTCCGGCTTGTCGGGATTCTTTTTGCTTGTTTATCTCCCGGGCCATTTCGAAAAGCACCCCTATTGCCTGGGCCGAGTTAAAATCATCGTCCATGGCATCCGTAAACCGTTTACGGTATTCAACTTCCATTTGAGCATCGCCGCTGGTGTCCATTCCCTCCATAGCTATGCGTAGTCTGTCCAACCCTCGTTCTGCGGCGACCAGGCCTGCTTCTGAGAAATTCAGCGGGCCGCGGTAGTGGGAGCTGAGAACAAACAGGCGTAGGGCATCCGGGCTGAATTTCTGTAATATTTCCTCTACCGTAACCAGGTTGCCCAGCGATTTACTCATTTTCTCTTCGCCCATCTGGAGCAAACCATTGTGCATCCAGAACCGGACGAAAGGTTTGCCGGTAAAGCTCTCAGATTGGGCAATCTCATTCTCGTGATGAGGGAAGATAAGGTCCTGCCCGCCCCCGTGGATGTCCAGTGTCTCACCAAGATACCTGTAAGACATAGCGCTGCACTCGATATGCCATCCGGGCCTCCCCGGTCCCCAGGGGCTTGGCCAGGAAGGCTCGCCGGGTTTAGATGCCTTCCATAAAGCAAAGTCCATAGGATGTTCCTTGTCGCTCCCCGGCTCGACCCTGGCCCCGGCCACCATATCATCCAGATTGCGGCGGGACAGCTTGCCGTAATCAGCGCGTTTGGTTACCCGGAAATAGACATCGCCGTTCACATGATAGGCATAGCCCTTGTTCACTAAAGCCTGTACAATCTCAACAATCTGAGGTATTTCCTGGGTAGCATAAGGGTAAACATGTGCCCGTTTGATATTGATGGCATCCATACTCGTAAAATACTGGGCGATATATTTATCCGCCAGATCTCTGGACGAAATCCCCAGGCTATTGGCTCGGTTGATAATTTTATCGTCAATATCAGTAAAATTTTGCACATGGCGGACATTATAGCCCTGAAACTCCATATAGCGCCGAATAACATCGAAGTTGATATAGCTCATAGCATGGCCGATATGGCAATCGGAATACGGAGTAACGCCGCACACGTACATCTTAACTTCGGATCCCGATGGCAGGAACTCCTCTTTTTGACCGGAAAGGGTATTGTAAACCTTCATAGTAAATATCCTTTTTTACATGTTCAATTAATCCTATTATGCCTTTAGTAACCAACTAAAACAACCCCTTTTACATGGGGGTGCTTTATGAGTTATCTTTCGGGCAATTGGGACCGGGCTTTTCCGCATGTCTACATATACTTCTTTCCGCAATTTCTTTTAAGAAGTATCGGTCCCCCAGTATCCCGATGCATAATTGTCTCGTAAATACTGGTAAACCCTCGACTTTAGGAAAACTAGACCGTATCTACATAATTTATATTCTATATGCGAAAAAAGTCTTGACAACACCTAATCTCCATGTTAATATGCGTTAACCTAACCTTTATAAAAATTAACTATCGCTATACCATACGGTACTTCATTCACCCTTCACACAATTCAGGCAGCCCATACTGTTTCAAATTGGTATCTTGGTCAATCCCATTGTGATAAGCCTATCAATAACATCAGGAGTCAAAAATACAACTATTTTAAGGAGGTAACAAATGCCCGATCCAGTAATTGGCAGCGCTGTCTTTAAAAACTTCGGTACAATCGTTTCACCAGCTCTCATCAACCTTAAACTCGACTTCCTGGAAAAAGCGGCTCCCCCCTTTGAGCCTA
Source organism: Dehalococcoidia bacterium (assembly GCA_015661045.1). Taxonomy (GTDB): domain Bacteria; phylum Chloroflexota; class Dehalococcoidia; order JACVQG01; family JACVQG01; genus JACVQG01. The sequence goes on from JACVQG010000031.1 coordinate 8,076, forward strand.
ATACTCCATTCATCAGTTATGATTTTCAAGGGGGGAAGGCCCAGAACGCAGATGGTACCTATGTAGCTACTACGACAAACATTCAATTCAACCCTGTCAGTGCCAACGTACCCGGATGGGGAGACTTGAAAAGCTCTGCTGTTTTCGCGGCCGGTAGCTCCATGAAAATTGCAGTTCCTGCCGGTTTACATCCTATGGAAACATTCGGTGTTGAGGCGGTGGTTAATATTGCCGGTGCATCAGGACGTATGAACATTATCGAAGGCCAGAAAACTCCCTTGGCTTTATTCGTTGAACCACGAGGGACAGCCCTCTGTTTGGTTGGGTCCGTATGTGATTCACGCGGGTGGACATCAGTCGCCGCGGAAAAGGTTGCGGTGCCGGTTAATCAGTGGGTCCGGTTGGCTATGGTATTCACCGGAGATGATATTGTTTTACTTATCAACGGACAGGCAGTTTCCCGCCGGGTTATCAGTAAAGCTACGCTTGTCGGATTTGGCAAGGATGATTTATTTGTAGGTACGTGGCCTGACGGAGGCCGGTTCCAATTTATCGGCCAAATGGCCGGATTGAAAATATGGAACGCTTTGCCATCCACTTACTGGCCTGCCGTCTGGACGTCTATCCAAAAGGGTCTGGGTGAAATTGATAGTAAATATGCTGAACTCGGTGGTGTGAATAGTTTCCTGGGAGCACCTACCGGAGAAGAGACCGCTATAGGCAAGGGGCGCTATCGAACGTACCAGAGGGGCGTAATTTATTGGGCTCCGGATTCTGGCGCACATGAGGTGCATGGTGCTATCCTAACACAATATAACAAGCACCAGGGTGCCACTGGCAGTCTGGGATTTCCTCTTCAGGATGAGTTACCCGGCGGTCGTCCTGGCTCAATGGTAAGCCGGTTTGAATATGGTGCAATATACTGGTCGCCAGGAACCGGGGCATGGGAGACCCACGGAGCCATCTTCGCTCATTATTTATACAAAGGTGGTGATAAAAGTTTCCTCGGACTTCCGGTATCGGATGAAATGAATTGCGCTAACGGACAGGGACGGGAAAGCCGTTTTCAGGGAGG
>JACVQG010000287.1 GCA_015661045.1 Dehalococcoidia bacterium
ACACCGCCCGGGCCGATATTTGCATTTCACCCTGTGCAGTTTCAACTATCACACCATTCGCATGTCCGCTCCTAACTACAATCTGTTTTACACTGGCACGGGTCCAAACCTCTCCCCCCTTGCTAATAATAATGCCTGCCAGCGAATCTATCATACTACCAGCGCCTCCGGGAGCAGTCCCATAGGTACGCTCCGTAGTCATCTCTTTTAGAGAACGGAAGAATTCCGCTGCGGGCAAATCAAAAACCGATGCACTCACGGCCATAGTTGTAAAGATACCAAATACCCCCAAGATATCCTCGTTATGGGGCACATACTGCAATAGCCATTCGTAAAGGGATATGCGGCGGGAAGGCTCCGCCCAGGAGAATCCCCGGCGGATAGCAGCCATTAACCTTTGAACCTCAAGATTATTTCCACAGGCAGCAGCGGCCATCTCCGCGATACCGCCGTTTTCCGGAACGATGTGATCTGTATTATCCCGGTTAACTATACGGTAATTATACCGGGGATTGGGTAGCCTTAGCTCAAAAGGAACCCCGACCTCCCGGCACAGTCTCCCGTGGGTTTCCTCGCATAGCCACATGGCTCCGGTCGGCAGTATAAAACCATCGTATTTGTGGTTGGCATGCCTGCCGCCTATAAACGGCAGTTTTTCCAATACCAGTATCCTGTATCCGCTAACGGCTAACAATACTGCGGCGGTCATGCCTCCCAGACCAGAGCCTATTACCACAACATCATATTTCTCTTGTCTCAATCCTCTTCCTCCGGGACATATAAACCCAAATCAACCCAATTCTGTTAGCGCTCATAATAAACCCCATTCCCCTGGCCGTCAAGCGGCCCCTGACGCAAACAGCCGGGAATAAATGACTTGATGCTAAAGTGAGGATAGGGGAATTTATCGGTATAAAGAGGGGGAAGTGGAAGTGGCGCAATGGAATTGAGATTGGTTTACGATAGACTTAAATGGTCTCCGCAGCTATTGATGCCGGTTATTTAATCTGCTTATTCCTGGGTCTTATGCGGATGACGGACGGGCCGTCCTTGCGTTCCGGCTCATCTATTTCGAAATCATCTTTATACGACCTGAACAACTGGGAGAGCAGCTTGAACCCGTATGTCCGTACGTCGAAGCTGGGGTCGAGCTGAAGGAGTCTATTACCTATGGAGCCAAGAAATGCCCATCCATCTTCCTGCAAAGACTTTTCCAGGGCTTTTTTCAGCAGCGGTAGCGGGTCAGGTTGAACTGTTTTGGCAGTAGCCCTTTTCCCCGGTTTTTGCACGGGTTGCAGTTTTTCTGCCTCGGCACGGAGGTTCTCTGTTTGTACAAATACCCCGCAAGCGTTAACGAATGCTATGGGGGTGGTTTTCTTCCCGATACCCATCACAAAGAGACCTTTCTCTCTGATACGCATGGCCAGCCTGGTGTAGTCGCTATCGCTCGACACCAAACAGAAACCGCTAACTCCGCCCTCATAGAGGATATCCATCGCATCTATAATCAACGCACTGTCAGTGGCATTTTTGCCAATGGTGTAACGGAACTGTTGAATCGGTTGCACGGCATGGACATGCAGGATATCTTTCCAACCGTTCATGTTGGTCGTAGTCCAATCTCCGTAGATGCGCCTGATGGTTACCAGGCCGTATTTACCCGCTTCGGCTATTATTTCCCCAATGAGGGATGGTTGGGCGTTATCGCCATCTATCAACATGGCAATTCGCTCAGTTTTCAGTGGAGTAGGCGATTCACTCATACTACCACTGATTATATCACCTCCTCGGTATGCTGCAAAAGGCCAACTCTCCTAACCCTGCATAAGCTCTTCAAGCCCGTGTCGGTTAATTATCCGAATCTGCTTCGGTTTGGTCAATACAAGCCCTTGCTTTCGCATGAAACTTAAGGTTTCTGTCACCGTCTGGCGTACTGCCCCAATCGTGTTACCAATCTCTTCGTGCGTAAGATTAGTCAATACTCCTGAATCAGAGTCCGCATTGGTAAGTAAAAAATGAGCTAGCCTGACGCTGACAGGACTATAAACTGCCTCCACTAGACGTTCCTCAAGCAGACGTAGACGATTGCCCACGATCTCTAATATACGTAGCGTAAGATCAGGCTGCCGTTTCAATAGCGCCATGACATATTGTTGAGTGACCACATAGATAATGCTATCTTCAGTAGCTTCAGCAAAATTCCCTTCCATAGTCCTTTTTAAAAGTCCCGTCACACCGAACACCGACCCAGGTTGAATTTGTCTGGTCACCAAACGCTTGCCACTTGCGGTAAGCCGGTATCGGTCAACCCGGCCTTCTTTCAAGATGTACAGCCGTTCGCAATAGGAGTCTTCCGGTGAAAAGACTATGCTCCCAGCCGGGTAATATTTTAGCTCCATTTCATCGAAGAACAATGCCAATTCTGTCGGCTCTAACCCTTTGAAAAGGTCCATTTCATAGAGCAAACTCATCACAATTCGCGGCTTACCGCCGCACGTGGGGGATGGCGAATCCAGCCTCGTCCTAGATATCATGATCACCGTACCTTTATCATAATTTTATAGCTAATGCTGCTATGTCGTCAAGACGACATCCAACCAGTGTCTTACTAAAGTAGTATTTATTACTATGGTTTACAAGATGTAAATCTTGCCGAGAAACTTCTGGAGCTGAGAGGGACATTGTCCCAGCCGATGATAAGCTGGTCGCTATAGGACTCCGACATATTCTGACTTACAAGAGTTCGAGGAGGAGGAATGACACTTAAGCCAATTTCTGCCGTAGATAGGCTTCATACTGTATTTAAAGAACGGCATCAATACGCCAGGGAATGGAAAGCCCGCACCGGGGGTAAAGTAGTAGGCACGTTCTGCACCTATGTCCCCGAAGAGATAATCTATGCTGCCGGTATGCTTCCCGTACGGCTTTTTGGCGCCCATGAGCCTCAGGAGGTTTCGGAACGCCATATCGCTTCCATGTATTGCCCCTTTTGCCGGGATGTGCTGGCCCAGGGGCTGCTGGGCAGG
>JACVQG010000288.1 GCA_015661045.1 Dehalococcoidia bacterium
CCTTTGGGGATAATGACAACTGTTTGAAGGCCGCAACGTGCCCCGTAAGCAGCCGCCGAAGCGCTGGTATTGCCGGTGGAAGCGCACATTATTGCTTTACTACCTGACTCAACAGCCTTGGCCACTGTGACTACCATGCCCCTGTCTTTAAAGGAACCGGTCGGGTTACAACCTTCGAGTTTAAAAAAAAGCTCTGCGCCTAGCTCTTTTCCCAGCTTTGATGCACGAACCAGAGGGGTATCTCCCTCTCCCATGGTTACCATAGGTGTTGCCGCAGTAACCGGCAGCATGCTTTTATATTTTAAGAGGACTCCAATACCCATAAAATTCTCTCCGCAGCAGCTTTAATTTATACGGGACAGAGATATATTAATAGAGTTGATAATAAAACCGGAGGATATCACGCTAACCAGCGCTTACGTCTCTTGTAGTGTTTTATCTCGCGATAGCTTTTGCGCGTGCCTACACCTGAAAGGCCGAAATAAAATTCGCGGACATCTTCATTGTCGGCTAACTTGCTGGCGGGTCCATCCAGCACAACACGTCCATTCTCCATAACATAACCGTAGTCGGCAATGGTCAGAGCAGCCCGGGCATTCTGCTCTACAAGTAAGATCGAGGTTTTTTCTTCGGCGTTAATCCTTTTAACAATATTGAAAATTTCCTGGACTAAAAATGGGGCCAGCCCCAGAGAAGGTTCGTCCAAGAGCATAACAGAGGGCTTGCCCATTAGCGCCCGCCCCATAACCAGCATTTGTTGTTCACCGCCGGAAAGGTAACCACTTTTCTGGTGGCGCAAGAATTTCATTTTGGGGAAATAACTATAAACCACATCCATGTCCTTTTTTAAATCCTGTCCTGCGCCCCTGGCATATGCCCCACATAGCAGGTTCTCCTCCACGGTGAGCTGTTCGAAAACCCGCCTTCCTTCCAGTATTTGTACAATACCCATCTTTACAATCTCTTCCGGGTTTTTACGGTCGATCCTTACTCCGTTGAACTCTATATTGCCGTCCGTAACCTCGCCATCCTCCGTCTTCAACAGGCCGGATATGGCCTTTAGCGTAGTGGTCTTTCCGGCGCCATTGGCGCCAAGCAGGGTTACGATTTTCCCTTTTTCTACTTCCAGAGATACACCTTTTAGCACAAGGATTACCTGGCTATAGATAACCTCGATATTGTTTATCTTTAGCATGACACCTTCCTATAGTTTAATAACCCTGCCTGAATTTTAAAGATATATCACTTGAAAGTCAACGATATTTACTATAATTAAGGAAAAATACCATGAGTTCGGCCAGGGGATTTCCGCAAAAGATCACCAGTCCGGACTTGCCGCCACACTTTAAGGCGAAATCTACTAATAAAGCCGAATAAAAATTCACGAAATAAAGCGCGCTTAAGATTAAGGATGAAAATGATGTTTCAATCGGTGGTTATAGGTTTCCCGCCAGTTTGGTTGTGGTGTATAATGCATAGGTTGAGTTCACTTTACGCTATTGCAAGCATAAATCACTGATGAAAACGTCTTTTTCTTCTTTTAAGGCATGGTATAGAGCAGTACGTCCCTTTTCCCTCAGCGCCTCCATAGTCCCTGTGCTGGTAGGTACTTCTCTGGCATGGAAACAGCGAGATATAGATGTCCTTCTCTTTCTTGTAACTCTATTCGGCAGTGTGTTTATTCAAATAGGGACCAATCTCAGCGATGAATATTCGGACCATGTTCGCGGCTCGTATAGGTCGAAATTCCCCGCCCCCCACAAAGTTATCATGGGTGGTCTTCTATCACCTGGTAGAGTGAAGCTAGGGGCCTACATTTGCTTCGGCATAGCCGCCCTTATGGGGATATATCTGGTAATTGCCGTTGGCTGGGCTATACTCCTCATTGGTTTAGCCAGTATTGCAGCAGGTTATTTTTATAGCGCCGGCCGCCTTCCCCTGGGGAACCTGGGATTGGGTGAGCCTGTTGTATTCATCTTCATGGGGATTCTCCCGGTAGTGGCAACGCATTACATACAAGTGAGAATGGTCTCCGGTGAAGCGCTGTTGCTTTCTTTACCCGTGGGGTTCCTTGTGACAGCTATTCTTGTAGCTAACAACCTGAGGGATGTTAAAGAAGACGGAGAAGCAGGAAAGGTAACCTCTGCCACCCACCTCGGTGAGAGAGTTGCTGCCTTGATATACATCGGCCTGGTCGCAGGGGCTTTTTTGTTTGTAGTCATCGTTTCGGCCTGGGGCCTGGAAGCCCCCTTTTTCCTGGTCTCCCTGCTTAGCCTGCCGAGGGGAATCTCATTGATACGAAGGGTATGGCAAAGAAAAGACCGCCCGAGCCTGAATATTGCTGTCAGAGATACTGCCATACTTCATATGCAGTTCGGATTACTAATGTCGGCGGGGCTTTTAGCAGCGAAATATTTTGCCGGGACAAACCTGTAGGTGTAGGGGCAATTCATGAATTGCCCCTGCTACGGCAAAAACCCCCCATCCACTACAATAGTCTCTCCTGTGATATAGCTGGAGGCATCCGAGGCCAGGAATAAGGCTGCGCCTACAATCTCCTCCGGTTGGCCTATGCGGTGGAGTGCGGTATTGTCGTCGGTACGCTGTCTGTATTTAGGGATGGTCCACAGGGCGGTAGAGAACCTGGTCTGGATAACGCCGGGGGCGATACTATTCACCCGTATGTTATACTCGCCCCACTCCTTTGCCAGGACTTTAGTTAACATAATAATAGCCGCTTTGGTCACTGAGTATACCCCTATATCGGGGTGTGGGGTTATGCCGGCATGTGATGCTAAATTGACAATCTTACCGCCGCCGTGCTCCTTCATTATGCGGCACACGGCCTGGGCCAGGAGGAAATAGCCCTTGACGTTGACATTGAATGTCAAGTCCCAGGCCCGTTCATCCTCATCCAGGACCGGACCCAGAACAGGGTTGGTGCCGGCGTTATTGATGAGGATGTCGATACGGCCAAACTCGGCCATTACTTTCTGCACCAGGATAGCAATATCCTGGCTACGC
>JACVQG010000289.1 GCA_015661045.1 Dehalococcoidia bacterium
TATTTAAGCGAAGGAAAAATAGTCAAAGAACCTCTTTCTGATGAGTTTAGGCTGAATTACCTGGGAGGCCGGGGGTTTAACTCTAAAACCCTTTTCGACGAGATTAAACCTGGTATTGACCCCTTAGGTCCGGATAACGTTTTTGCAGTTGGAGTAGGCCCCCTCAACGGCACCGCAGCGCCGGGTTCCGCTCGATGGACTGTCTCTGCCAGGTCCACGGTTACCGCCGGACTGGGCGATGGTAACGGCGGCGGAGACTTCTCATCCGAGTTGAAATTTGCGGGATACGACCAGGTTGTCTTCTACGGGCGTTCTCCCAAACCTGTTTATTTATGGATTTCCGATGATCATGTCGAATTGAGGGATGCTTCCAATATATGGGGCAAGACTACCAGGGATACCCATTACCTGCTGGTTCAAGAACTGAAAGATAGGGAGATACGCGAGCTTTGTATAGGCCCGGCAGGCGAGAACCTGGTTCGGCTGGCGAAGGTATTCGCCAACGTTACCCGGGCGGGAGGAAAAGGGGGGATGGGGGCGGTGATGGGATCGAAAAATCTCAAGGCGGTCGTGGTGCGTGGGACGGGCTCAGTCAAGATAGCCAGGCCCGCTGAATTTCTCAAGGTGTTAAAACGTGACTACGAAAAACTCATGTCTTCGTCGTGGCAGAAAGTATTCAGGGAGCAGGGAAGCATGAGTACACTTCGCGGCGCCGCCATGAGGTATTCCCTTTCTACCCGAAACGCTCAGTCGGGATACTTCGAAGGCTGGGAAAATCTAACATCAGAAGCCTTTGAACACCAGTTTGCAGTCAAGCACCGGGGTTGCGCTGCCTGTCCCATTTCTTGCAGCCATTACTTCCGGGTAAAAGATGGGCCGTATGCCACTCACGGCGAGAGCAATGAGTATGGCACAACCTATCCCTTTGGTTCTAAATGCGGCATCGATAACCTGGCGGCAGTGCTTAAAATACACACCATCTGTGACCAGTTGGGGCTGGATACCCACTCCACCGGGGGCACAGTATGCTTTGCCATGCATTGCTGGCAAGAGGGATTGCTCACAGCCAAGGATACCGACGGCCTCGAATTAAAGTGGGGGAATGCCGATGCAGTGATTCAACTGTTGCCCAAAATCGCCTACCGGCAGGGATTTGGCGCACTATTGGCGGAAGGTTCCTTCAGGGCCTCAAAACACATCAAAGGCTCAGAGGCTTGCCTGAGAACGTTGAAGGGCCTGGAGATTAGCGCTCTTTACCTGGGGCCTGGTGAGGAGATATCTCACGGCCTGGCCTATGCCACGGCTACCAGAGGCCCCGACCATCTCAGGGGGGGTGTGGGGATGTATTCATGGGGCATGTCCCGGCTGAGAGACATAGTTGGCGGCGAGGAAGGGGAGCAACGTCTGGTAAGAGAACCTCGTTCTACTGAATTCAAAGCCATAGTAGTAGCCCTGGACCAGGACTACTCCTCGTTCTTTAACTCCCTGGAGCTTTGCACCCGCGTCGTTACACGGTTGCGGGGAGCTCTGGAGCCTGACGAGCAAGCGGAGCTGGCTTCCGCGGTTACCGGTATTGAAATGAATGGGGATGATCTGATGAAAATAGGTGAGCGCATTACCAACGTAGAAAGAGCCTTTAATATTCGAGAGGGCATGGGCAGAAAGGATGACATCTTGCCCAAGGTTTTCCTCACCGAGCAACAAGGCCCCTGGGGCCCTACCGGCATAAGCGAGGAAAAGTTCCAGGCGATGCTGGACGAATATTATCAGTTCAAGGGTTGGAGCAAGGAAGGGATTCCGAGTAAACAAAAGTTAAACGAGCTTGGTCTGGGGTATATTGCGGAGCAGATTGGCGCTGTTTGAAAGTTAATTGGCGTAGGGGCCGACCTTCGTATCGGCCATCCCCCCGTTCCCAGGGCGAACACACAGGTTCGCCCCTACGGGTTGTTGCGAATCTGCATGAATGCCCGGCGTGGTAGATATTCCCCAGGGGACATGGTATCAGCCCGACGAAAAAAGAATAGACAGGGGCGGCTGCCCTAACACCCTCACCCGTGACGAGCTATCGCCAGGCGGCGCCCTTTGCACCAATACTGCTCTAGTCCAGGTGGAGCGGGTTTGATAATTATGATTAGCCACTATGTTAACTAAGAGCAGTGACAAATAAGAGGAGGTGTTTTGATGAGATCTGAAACCAGTGAATTGCTCCTGGAGAAGAAGAATGGTGTTCTAACCATAATCCTGAACCGCCCGGCAACGTTGAATGCCTTAAACGACCCAATGAGAGACGGCCTTACCAGGGTCTTCACAGAAGCAACCGCCGACAATGACACTCGCGTGTTGCTATTGACAGGAATGGGAAGAGGTTTCTGCTCTGGCGGCGATACCGGTGGTATGAGGTCTCGCCAATCGGAAGCAACCCCTGGCCCGCCAAGTACGCCGAGGCGACCTATCGCACTGGCCATGCGGGAGTTGGGGAAGCCTATAATAGCCGCCATCAACGGTGCTGCCGTAGGGGGTGGCTTCGGACTGGCTATGAACTCCGATATTAGAATAGCCTCGGATAGAGCTGAATTAGGCCCTATTTTCGTCAGGAGGGCGCTGGCTATCGAATGGGGCTTGAGCTATCTCCTACCCAGGCTCATTGGTCTGGGCAAAACCCTGGAGCTTGCCCTCACTGGCGACCTCGTTGATGCTAAAGAGGCAGAGAGACTGGGCCTGGTGAACAGGGTGGTGCCCCATAACGACCTTATGGAGGTAGCTCAGGAGTTTGCCTTGCGCCTGGCAAAAGGCCCGACTCTTTCCCACCAGTTTATCAAAAAGGCTATCTATGCCGGGCTGGATTCCTCTTTTGCGGCACAATTGAATCACGAAGCTAACGCCACAGCTCTGGCGCAACAGACGGAAGACCATGAGGAAGCAATGAAAGCCTTCAGGGAGAAACGGGAGCCGTTCTTTAAGGGTAGATAGTTACTACTCTGGGAAAGGGTTAAGGATAATACCTGAACGATATTTTATTCTGCGACACAAATGAACTGCAAATTGAACTTTTATCAGGGTAAAGGGCATGTATAGATTGAGAAACAAGCCAATGGCTGAACATCATAACCACCCCCTCGACGGTATGTTTCATCCCCGTTCGGTAGCAGTAATCGGCGCCTCCGACAAAGAGGATAACTGGGCCGCCAAAGGCTTTTTAAAGCCGTTGATTGATTTTGGCTTCACCGGGGGGATATACCCTATCAATCCCCAAGCAGCGCCCGTACTCGGTTTCAAAGCATATTCGCGGGTGACAGAGGTCCCCGAACCCGTGGATTTTGCTATCGTTAGCGTTCCAAAGGGGCAGGTGTTTTCATGCATTGAAGATTGCGCTGTAAAGGGAGTAAAAACGGTTTGCGTTTATGCTGCGGGATTCTCAGAAAATGGGACTGAACAGGGGAGAGATGAGGAAGCCCGGATAATTGATAAAGCCCGCGCGGCAGGTATGCGCATCCTGGGACCAAATTGTATCGGCATATACTGTCCTGAAGGACATCTCACCTTCAATGCCGAAACACCGCGAGAGGCAGGTCACGTAGGTTTAATTTCTCAAAGCGGCCGTTACTCAAGTGAATTTGTCGCCCTGTGCGCCCAACGCGGGGTGCGTTTCAGCAAAGCGATAAGCTATGGCAATGGGTCAGACATTAACGAGACAGAGCTACTTGATTATTTAGGTGTGGATACGAATACACATCTCATCGCCTCTTACATGGAAGGCGTTAAAGGTGGACAGCGGTTTGCTGAGGTTTTAAGGCGGGTGGCTTCGATCAAACCCGTCATAATCACGAAGGGTGGATTTACCGAAGCGGGGAGAAGAGCGGCTAGATCCCATACTGCCTCGTTGACGGGGTCTGAAAAACTCTGGCGGGCGCTACTCCAACAAGCGGGGGCTATTTCCGCCAATGACCTGGAGGAAATGAGCGACCTGGCGATGACTTTTGAATTAATACCCGACTTGAAAGGCGACAGAGTAGCGGTTGTCGGGGCTGGCGGAGGCGCCAGCGTTTTGGTATCTGATTTCATTACCAGGGCTGGTTTTACATTGCCAACCTTCGGGGAGGATATTCAAAAGCAGCTTCATCAATTCGTCCCTCTCTCAGGCACAGGGGTACTTAATCCGGTGGATTTTTCCCCGCAAACATCGGGAGACCCGGTGTTGACGCCTATGGCGGTTGACGTAGTTGGGAAATTAGAGATGGTCAACCTGGTACTGGTGCATTATTCACTCGGCCACTTTAACTCAACCAGAGCAGGGGTACAGCAGTTTTGTAATGGCATTATCGAGTCATCCAGAAAACTCAACAAGCCTGTAGTCGTAGCGCTGGAGTGGCTGGGTTACCCTGACAATGCCGCTCTGGCTTTTGAGATTAAACAACAGTGGATCAAAGCGGGTATTTGTGTGTACCCAAGCCTATCCAGGGCGGCCCTTTGCCTGGGAAAGCGGGCAGGTTGGTTGGGAGGGAGAGGATAATACGTTAAAAAATGGTAGAGACACGGCATGCCGTGTCTCTACGGGAGGTTGAATATGGCAAGCGAATCAAAATCATCTAAAACCGGTTGGGGTCTGGAAGATATGCCCTTCCCCAAAGGCCCGGCGTTGGTCCAGACCCGATGGGACCTGTGTGTGGGCTGTGGGGCCTGTGAAATGGCATGTTCACTGTTTCATTTTGGGGTGCTGGACAAGGAGCTATCCCGCATTCGCATATATCGCTATTTGCTGCCGCTGCCCAAATCGGTGCAGAATGTATGCTCGCAGTGCCCGGCTCCGGAACGGGAGTGCCAGAAAGCCTGTCCTATTCAGCCTGCCGTGATTTACTATGATGAAAAAACTAATCATATGAAAGTGGATGACGACCGTTGTCTGGGATCCTCTTGTGCTATGTGCCGGGAGGCGTGCCCGGCTAAAGTGCCAATCCTGGTGCCACCCGGACATGACCATCCACTGGTCTGCGACCTTTGTGAACGGGACGGCCAGCGCCGCCCTCAGTGTGTCGAGGTATGCCCAAATAATGCCCTTGAGTTTATGGCCCCATTGATACCACAACATCTGGAGCGGATCCATCCGGACAAGAAGGCGGAACTGCTCGCCCGGCGGCTTTATCCTCTGGAAAGAGACAAAATCCAGCGGCCGCCCGAAGAGATATGGAGGTAGCTAGATGACTGAGTTGAAATTCAATATGTTGGAAATTGACCTCACCTCGGGACGGAAAAAGGTGGTGGATGTAACCGGGGATATAAGAAAATTCATAGGCGGACGAGGGTTTGGTGGGAAGCTACTCTGGGAGAGGGTGCCGCCAGGCGCCGACCCGTTGGGACCGGAGAATGTCCTCTATTTTGGCGTTGGGCCGCTCACCGGCTTTTTCGGCTCGGTGGTAAATGTCAGCGCTAAATCGCCCCTTACTTTACTCCGGGGTCAATCCAATATGAACGGCCATTTTGGGTCGGAGCTTGTCAATGCCGGCTACGGTGGCGGCTTGCTCCTAACCGGCAAAGCTAACCGCCCGGTATATATACTGATAAAGGATAAAGATGTAGAGATACGGGATGCGAAGCATCTCTGGGGGCAGATGAGTCTGGAGAGCCAGGTCCATCTGAAAGAGGAGTTGTATAAAGAGACCGGAGACCAGAATTTCCGGGTAGCCTCTATCGG
>JACVQG010000290.1 GCA_015661045.1 Dehalococcoidia bacterium
ATACGCTTTCCCCGATATCCTGTTTATCATTCTCATCCGTTCTATTCTTGGCGGTAGTATTTACATGATGTTTCTGGCCATTGGATTGGTAGCATGGGTGAATGTCGCCCGGCTTGTACGCGGTCAGGTCCTTTTTCAGAAACAAAGAGACTTTGTTATTGCAGCCCGGGCTATGGGCGCTTCGGAGAACTACATAACGATAAAGCATTTGATACCCAACTCTTTGGGACCGGTTATTGTGGCTGTGACTTTCAATATTCCGCGAGCTATATTCGCGGAGGCCGCTTTAAGCTATATTGGTATTGGAATCAAACCCCCTACTCCCAGTTGGGGCACCATGATTCGGGATGGTTATGACGTCATATTTGCTGCACCCTACCTGGTGTTATTTCCTGCAGTGGCCATTGGCATGCTAATGCTATCTTTTACTTTCCTGGGTGATGGCCTGCGTGACGCTCTTGATCCCCGGTTGCGGAGGTGACCGTGGAGTCGTTATTAGCAGTTGACAATCTTTCTACCCACTTTTATACGCAGGATGGCTTGGTTAAAGCTGTAAATGGGGTTTCCTACCGGGTGGCAAAAGGCGAAACTATCGCCCTGGTTGGAGAAAGCGGTTGTGGTAAGACGGTTAGCGCCCTGTCTATTCTGCGATTGGTAAAAGAGCCGCCTGGCAAGATTGTAGCCGGAAATGTGACCTTTGAAGATGTTGACCTTCTAAAGGTCTCGAACTCAGAAATGCGACGGGTAAGGGGGGCTAAAATCGCAATGGTGTTTCAGGAACCTATGACATCGCTGAATCCGGTGCTTACCATAGGCCGGCAGGTTTCTGAGACCCTTGAGCTTCACCGACATATGGGTCGCCAGGAGGCTTTGCGTGAAACTATCAAATTGCTAGGGGTGGTGGGTATCCCCCAAGCGGAACGCCGGGTTAAGGACTATCCTCATCATTTTAGCGGTGGGATGCGGCAGCGTGTTATGATAGCTATGGCTATTGCCTGCCGCCCCCGGGTTCTCATAGCTGATGAACCAACTACGGCGCTTGACGCCACTATCCAGGCTCAACTCCTTGAGCTAATCAGAAGCATAACCCTGGAACTGGGCAACTCAGTAATACTTATCACACACAATCTGGGTATTGTTGCCAGATATGCTCAAAGAGTATATGTGATGTATGCCGGCAGAATAGTAGAACACGGCCCGGCTCAAATGATTTATGATAAACCGCGCCATCCTTATACCGTTGGGCTGCTTGCGTCTGTGCCTCGCCTTGATGAGTCCAGAAAGACCAGACTTATGTCCATCAAAGGCCAACCACCAGACCTCATCTATCCACCACCAGGATGCGCCTTCAAACCGCGCTGTTCCTATGGAACTCAATGCCAGGACGAAAGCCCTGATCTGGTGGAAGTTGCGCCTGGCCATTATTGCTCGTGCCAGTTGGCTCAGCAGGAGACGCTGCCGTGGTAGAAAATGTTTTGATAGAAGTTAAAAACCTGAGTAAGCATTTCACCATGGCTTCCGGGTTGTTCCGCCAGGAGACTGCGAAACGACTTAAAGCTGTAGATAACGTTTCATTTACTATTGGCAAGGGGGAAACACTGGGCCTGGTAGGGGAAAGTGGTTGTGGGAAGACCACCGTTGGTAGATGTATTCTCCAACTCCATAAGCCCACTGGAGGTGAGGTATTGTTCCAGGGTAAAGACCTGTGTCGTATATCAGGGAAGGAATTACGGCCATTAAGGCAGAAATTCCAGATTATCTTCCAGGATCCGTCCGAATCCCTGAATCCACGTTTCACAGCGGCAGATGCTATAGGTGAACCGTTGCGAATCCATAATACGGTATACGGACATGCTTATCAGGAACGGATTGCCGAACTCCTCAATCTTGTGGGTCTGGCTCCCTATATGGCAGAACGGTACCCTCACGAGTTCAGCGGGGGGCAACGCCAGCGTTTAGGGATAGCACGGGCCCTGGCAATGAACCCCAGTTTCATAGTGTGTGATGAGCCTGTTTCAGCTCTCGATGTCTCGATACAAGCCCAGATTATCAACCTCCTGGATGACCTCCAGCGACAATTTGGCATCGCATATCTCTTTATCGCGCACGACCTATCAGTAGTGCGACATATAAGCCACCGGGTAGCAGTTATGTACCTGGGTAAGATAGTAGAGCTATGTGACCGTGATGAGCTATATAAAAATCCACTACACCCTTACACGAAGGCTCTTCTCTCTGCTGTCCCCATCCCTGACCCTAAAGTCGAGGCTACACGAGCACCCATTGTATTAAAAGGGGAGATACCCAGCCCTTTGAACCCACCTGCTGGCTGTGTCTTCCACCCGCGCTGTCCAAGCGCCTTTGCTCCTTGTCCCACTGTAGCGCCTGTTTACAGGGATGCGGGTGACGGCCATAGTGTAAGCTGTCTTCTGTACCCCACTTCAAGGACATGATGAACATTACATCGTTTTGGTTAACCCAGTTAATATTTACGGGGAAGGCTGCTACTGCAGGTGATCATTGGGTAACGTCAACGACTATGGATCTTTTGTTCTCATCCTGACCGCCTTAAACCGCACAACACCGACATAAACGAGTTCTTTACCCTCCTGCAATCTGGAGATTATGCTATCGAGACCTCCCAACTCTACCCCCCGTAAAGCCTCCTTTTCCAACTGAGCCAGCCCACTCTTAAAACTTCCCCACGTGACCAGTGTTTTCCCGTATGCAGTAGCAATATCTCCTCCGGGCAAAACCTTCAAATCTTTCCCCAGGCACACTACCCAGGAGGTCTCCCCCAACCCTCTGAGGCCGGCATCAAAACCCATCAGCCCTTCCCTGACAGCGAAGAATTTATTTTGGCTGACCATTGCACCTATAACCAGTCTGGCTGCTCCCATCGCCAGGCTTTCGCCCAATCCGCGCGGCCGAGCAACGGCACCAGTTCGAACATCACCTGCGCGCCCCCTTGGATCGTCGAGAGGTTGTAGTT
>JACVQG010000291.1 GCA_015661045.1 Dehalococcoidia bacterium
AAGGCCCTACTTACAGCCAGGCCTACGTCACCGACAAAGTTAAAGCTGTAGAGGGTGGCAGACCCTTCTTTTTTGGCTGATTCTATTACTTTTTGCCAGGCAGCGTCGTCGGCGCTAATGGCCGGAGCAGTTCCGGGACCCGTAACCGGAGCGGGTGATGTTGCTTGGGGTGTAGTAACCGGAGCTGGGGTGGTAGCAGGTTTACAGGCTGCTATCGTTAAGAATACTAAAACAAATGTCACTATCGCTAAACGTGTTTTCATGTTTTTCCTCCTGATTGAATAGGTTGCAACATTATACAATATAAATTTGTTATCTGTAAAGTTTTTGGCTTTGAATATTGACCTATTTTCGGGAGAATTATATCCTACATGCCTCCCTTGACCGCTTTATTTTTTCTTCAAGAGGGGTAAATAGACCTTGTCCTGGAACATCTTCCCCTGGGTTTCAAGGTCGTCGCTGGTAGTAAGGACTGGCCTTACCGGGTCCAGCGCCAGGGCGGGTGGAAAGCCGGAAGGAACATCTTTTCTTACCCCATCGGCCCCTCTGGCTTTGGCCTGGACCGATTGGCCCTCTTTACTCAGCAGCCAGTTGGCGAACAATTTAGCTGCATTGGGGTGCGGCGAATCCTTTACGACTGCCATGAGGTTGGCCTGCGCCGACATACCTTCTTTCAGGTCTATAATCTTAATGGGCGCGCCTGCCCGAACTGCATTAGTGGCGGTAGAAGCAGCGGTGAAAAGGAATATTGGAGCTTCTCCTCGAGATAAGGCTTCTACACCCTGGGTTGGTCCAATAACCTGGAGAAGGTCCTGGGCGCCCAGCTTATCCAGATAATCTGAGGTAATCATACCTCCTTTAACAAGGGGCTGGAAAGCCATGTAAGCGTTGCTGGCAATTACCGGGTCGGCGAACAGGATTTTACCTTTCCACCTGGGTTGCAGCAGGTCCAACCAGGACTTCGGTTCGTCCTCCGGTTTGACAAGTTTGGTGTTAACCAGAGGCCACTGGAATATCGGGCTGTAGGCCAGCAGATGTTTGTCCTGGTCCAGATAACCAATATCCAGTTTCCACACGTCTTTTTCCTGGAGTACAGGCAGGTCGGCCAGAGTGGTCGTCAAACCTGCCTTCTTCATGTTGATCAGGTGAAGTGGTGAGCCTTCGGTATAATCACCTGTCTGATTTTTAGTGCGGGCTTCGGTTTTCAAACGCTCCGTAAATTCAGCGCCCCGGCCAGATATAGCGTCAATTTTTATCCCGTAGCGCTCGGTGAATGCACTCTGTATAGCTATCCCGGCATCGCCGATAAAGTTAAAGGTATAGAGGGTGACTTTGCCTTCCTTTTTAGCAGCTTCCACCAGCTTCTGTAACGCAAGGTCTTCCCTGCCGGGTGTAACCGCAGGAGAGGCAGGCAGCGCCAGCGATGGTGGTGGTGTGGGTGTAGATTTCACTTGCGGGGAACAGGCAAGAGTAACCAATAGCATGGATACGAATATCAGAGATAATAGCTTATTCATAATTAAAGACTCCTTGTAAGTTATCGTTAAATTATTACCAGTTTCCTATTAAGCGACTTTTTGATAGATGATAATATTATAGCTGAATTTGATATTATTTTTTAACCCTGTGCGTCCTCCAGATGTTCGATTCCGCCGTGGCCCAGGTAATAGTAGAGTCGGGATTGGAACGATATAAATCGGGCAGGACGTTTTGGATCGGCGTTGAAGTGCTGGTGCACTGTGTTTACCGGCATGAATACTACATCCTCTTCCTCCCAGTCCCATTTAACGCCATCGTGAATATCGTAGCCCTTGCCTTCCAGGATGCGATGCACCTCCTCGCTTACATGGCGGTGTTTTCCGGAGCGGCCTCCGGGAGGTAATTCCTGAAGGAAGGCATCATACAAACGCAGGCCGGAGGGTTGGAAAGGGCTAACAAGGTACTTTATACGGCCCATACGCGTATCCTGCCACGAGCATGTCTCCTGCTTTATCACGTGGGGAGCCGCCCGCCGCCACGCATTCTGGTCGGCTAACAGCTTAAGGAATTCATCATAGATATTCTGGGGTTTGCCGCTGAACTGCGCGTCCATTTTATTTTTCATTAGCTGCTGGAACTCTTTGTTTACACCAAAGCGAAACTCCATGCCATCTGCGGCCTTGTATCCCAACAGGTCTCCCTGGGGGTCATAAAGGGGATGGCCGCCTTCGGGGATTTGGTAGCTGGGGTGCATCTCAAACTGCTCCTTGATACCTACTCCCATAAATTCTACAATATTGGTGCCCGTGGAGAAAAAGAAACGGACGGGCTTATCGCTGGGATTAAAATGCTGATGGACGCAATAGCTGGGAACTGACATGATATCGCCGGCCTGCCAGGGATATTTGATGCCATCATGGATTTCGTAGCCGTCCCCATCAAGGACATAAAATATCGCCTCGTTATAATGGCGGTGCCGCCCCGATTTATTGCTTGGTGGTATAATCTGCTCCGATACAGTCATGGTTACCAGCGGGGCATTAACCAGGCGGTTTTTCATACCTGTATCGCCATAGGCTTTACGGTAGGCCTGGGCATTTTGCCTGAAGGGTGTTTCACTGCCTTTTCTGACCCTGGGCAACGAGGCTATTCGTTGTTTCTCTTTCTGCTGACCCAGCCATAGCTCCTCGGCGATGCGTTCATAGATTACGGGTTCGGGTTCCCGGCGGCGTTCCATTTGTTTTTCCATGCATTCATTCCTTTACTAAACGAGGATTATTAGAGAATTAAGTGGCCTAAAGTTTACTTCGTTGCAAACTTAGCGTCAAGTCCCCGATTGTCCCGACAAGTTGGGATTGACAGTCTAATGATGGGATAGTATATTTCAGCCGTAGCCTCGGAATTGTTATTAATTACTATAAGCTGGTGAGGAATATGCCGTTAGCAGATATAAAACCTATTCAATGGGTGGACGGAAAGGTTAAAATAATCGACCAGACCCGTTTGCCCACCG
>JACVQG010000292.1 GCA_015661045.1 Dehalococcoidia bacterium
ATTTGTATCCTGGTCTGCGACTTTTGTCTCTTTCTGGTTCTTTGCGCCGGAAATTAAAGTAATCCCTTTAAAATATCCCGGTTCACAATAACTATCCTTTGCCTTTCCACGCGGATGGCTCCCATGGCTTCCAGGTTTTTCAAGGAACGTCCAACCATTTCCCTGGCAGTGCCCACCATCGCCGCCATCTGCTGCTGGGTAAGCCGTCTATCCGGACTTTCCCGGCCCGTTTCCACGGCGTTCTCCAGTAATATTTTAACCAGGCGGCCAGTAACGTGCCGAAATGACAGGTCTTCTACTAATGAAACCAGCTCCCGTAGTCGGCGGGATAATACCCGAATAATATTGACGCTTAGTTGGGGATGACCCTGTAATATGCGTTGCATGTCCTCGCGTCGGATGCCATATACATTGCCATCTTCCATGGCCATCGCCGAAGCGGGATTGTTACCGCCATCAAATACAGGCACTTCATTAAAGCTATCACCCGGCTGCATTACCCTCAACACCTGCTCTTTGCCCTCTGCGGAAGTGCGAAATATCTTAACCCGCCCTTTACCAACAACATATAATGGCCCTCCGGGATCACCCTCCCACAACAGCGCCTCATTTCTCGACACTGCTTTCTCAAACATAGCGGTACTTAACGCTTCTCGCGCCTGAGGTGTTAGCCCTGAAAAATAGGGAATGGATTCCAGTAACTCAGTTACTATAGCCATTGCCTTCCCCCAAAAATAACCTCTCCCCCGACCCCTCTCCGTCGACGGAGAGGGGTGCAGGGGTGAGGTCTATTTTCATACTTCGTGGTATCCCGATTCATCGGAACCTGGTGGGTTTTCCCGGATATAAGACTCTCCTTTACCATCCCGATGATATATTAATCTCCAGGCAATCCCACTTCGGTAACCCGGTCTATAAGCTCCACTAGTTCAGGGTCAAACTGACTGCCTGCGTTATCCCTTAGCTCCTTCATCGCCTCTTCGTGGCTCCGCTTCGGCGGCCTAAACGGCGCCCCGGATGTAATCGCATCATACGCATCTGCCACCGCCAGTAAACGCGCCCCCAGGGGTATCTCTTTACCTTTCAGTCCCTTCGGATAGCCTGCCCCATTATACCGCTCGTGGTGATACCTCACTGCTTCTATAACCTCCCGTGGAAAACCCAATGAAGCCAGCATTTCAGACCCATTGTTGGGATGCATATGGAGCACTACCCAGTCGGCTGGATTAAGGGGCGGCGGTTTTAATAACAGGTTATCAGGTAGGGCTATCATCCCTATATCATGGAGCAGTCCCGCAAAAGCCAGATTCTTCATCTCTGACACTGTCATCTTCGCCTTTTTGGAAATAAGCTGGCACAGGGAGGCCACCCGCTCAGAATGGCCCGCTTTATATGGATAACGGGACTCCCAGGCTTTTACCAACCCCCGGGCCAGACTATGCATTGATTCCTCCAACTCCTGTTTCGCCTTTTCCAATTCCTGTACATGTTTTGCCAGCATCTCCTTGTCACGTCTCAACTCGCCGAAGAGCCGATCGTTTACAATAGCTGAGGCTATCTGTCCCGTTAGTTCTTTAAAAACATCAACCGTTTCGTTATTATAGGCGTTCTCTTTACAGCTTGAAAGGCCGAGGGCGCCAATAGTCTCACCCCTATATATAAGAGGAATCAACAGGGAGGTTTTTAACCCTTGCTCAAGTAATTTTTGTTTATAGGATGCGGTTATCGTTGTTACATCCCGTATAGCAGGTAACTGCTTTTTCCGGAGCAAATAATTTATCTCATTATCAAACTGAGATATTAGATAGGAGGTTCCGGTACCGGGTTCGGAATCTGGAGGGAAAACAGCGACGAGTTCGGTTTTCTCTCCCTCGTATTTTGTTATACTCAACCGGTCAAAATCAACGAGATCTTTCAGCCCCCGGGCAAAGGTCTCGAAAACATCGTTAATATTAAGACTGGAAGTAATAACCTTAGAAAGGTCAGCAATAACACTTAAACGCTGTGTCTGCCGCTGTGCTTGCTCGTACAAATGGGCATTTTCCAGGGCTATCCCTATCTGACCTGCGATAGCTTCAGCCAATCTGAGTCGTGGCTCTTCAATCTTCTGATCTAACTTGCTGGCTAAACCCAGCGTACCGACAGGCTTCCCGTCTACCCGTACGGGTACTCTTACTAAAACAGCGTAACCTCCTCCTCTTGCCATTGCCGTGATGTCAGCTCTCATCTGATTACTTTCGTTAAAATATTCAACTATGGAGGTACGCCCGGTCTTAGCTACAAGCTCAAATGTTTCTTTATCCAGTTTGAATTCCCTTATTCGTTCTATCAAAGCTGGATGAACCCCAATATGGGCTTCCATCACAAGCCTATCACCTTTAATTAAATGGAGCGTAACTGCATCGAAACCCAGAGCTTTTTGGGCGCTTGTTACAGCCGCCTCCAGAAGCTCGGATATAGCCAATTTACCGCTTACAGCCTGGCTAACTGTAAGAATGGCAGACAATTCCAGATTGCGGCGCTCCATATCTTTCAATAACGTAGTCCGTTCTTTATGTAATTTTTTCTGGTTGGTTTGCTTAACTTCCATAAACCTGGTTATACGATGTCTCCTCAAATAATACCTGTACAGTTCCCGATTTGTTAGATTTTATTGTATATCATAATAACTACTGTGAATACTACCACAATAGACTAACTAACGATTCCTACAAAAATAGACGCTTTCTATCATCCTGGAGGAGTCACGAGTTATCGGGACGACGAAGGATCTCAGGGAGGAGTAGAAAAACATAAACAATCTTTATCTCCGGGATACTACTAGGAGCTTGGGTCACGAGTCGAGGAAAAACAGTATTTTGAATTAGGGTGTCAGATAGTATTCCTATCTGTGCAGATATGGTTATACTTGTGATAAATGAAGCGCAGATAGGAGTTGAGAATGAACAGCACAGAGTATAAGCCTTACGTTATCGATACTG
>JACVQG010000293.1 GCA_015661045.1 Dehalococcoidia bacterium
CCCAATACTGTTCATTTAACTATCCTAATGGTTGGCACCGTATTCCGGCAAGATGATCGGCTAGATTGGACTCGAATGGGATATTTGCTCATTTTGCGTTTTACACCTCGTGGATTTTGTCTGCCCCGGCTGGATACGACTCGTTCTTCCAGAATTTCGTCCAGCACTCCCTCGTGCAGCGCTTTCCTGTCCAGAGGGGGAAAAAACGGTGAAGCTGCTTAGTTTCCGTCTCACCACACGGACAGCGTGGACGAATGACAATTTATCCGGATCAATATCTCCCTTGATGGCGGCTTCATGCATCAACCCGCGTATGGCGAAATGGGTCATCATGAGACCGTAGAATTCTTGCCTGACGAGGTCGGGTGTCTTGCTCCGTAGCTGGATTCGGGAACCGCGTAGGTGGGTTTTGAGTTCATCCAAAGCGGTTTCAATTTCCCAGCGTTCGCAATACAAGGCCGCCAGTTCCTCAGCGGGAGCGGTCTCGGGATCTAAAATAGTGGTTACCAGACGATAGATCTCTTTGGAGTCACTGCCCTCCAGGACGTACTCGATGACGCGGACGTCAATCCCGTTAGTATCGCTGCGGTGCTTCTGCCGGTAAGCGTAAATGCGGCTCAGGTACGAGCCATCCGTCAGACGCTCAACGCAGGGCAGCGCCACATTCTTGCGAACCCTCCATAACAAGTCCGCTCCGGTACTCTGCGCTTTTTGCCACAACTCAAAGCCAAAGAAGTAGCGATCCGCCAGACATAACATCCCGGCTTCAAGATGAGGAATGACTTCTCTAGCCAGAGTTGCCTCCGAAGTACGGCAACCCGCCAGCTTCGTGCCGAACAAGACATGAGTTCCATTCTCCACCAGGGACGCAAAGCGTATTTGCGGGTAGCCGCTTCGCCCCCGGCTGGCGCCAGGTCGCCCGAAAGCGGCGTCGTTTTCCCAATTATCCGCTGTCTCCATGGTACTACCGTCCAGAGTCACCAAATGCCACCGCCGATACCAGGCTCCCCTGGTATCCCTCCCGGCAATGGGTTTGACGACCGCATCATGCAGTTCTTTAAGGGGACCGGGGCCAAGCCGCTTCCGGGCCTGGGAAATTCCCGACTTTCCAGTGACCTTAATCCGGGTTCCCGGGACCGAGAGCCACTCAATCCCCTCCAGCAAACAGCGGAGCACTTCCCGATAAGACACCTGCATAAACAATGCCAGAGCCAGCACATAATAGATCACCACGTGGGCAGGCAAATCACGCTGCCTCTGGCTTATCTTACCGGTGCTTTGCAGTATTTCATTCACTTTCTCCAACGGAAAGGTCTTGCTGATTACCCCTATGCTGATGTAGTCTGTGATTCGTGACCCCCTGGGAAGTTCTGCAATTGTCCGCGCCATTTTGGGTATCCTCCTTTTTTTATTAAGGATACCACAAAACGTGTTAAGTGAACAGTATTGCTCTTAACCCGTGAGGGTCATAGTCCTTTATAGTATCCAGGGCGTCCTTGACTGCCTTGCCATTTAGTTTATCGTAACCGCCCTTGTCTAAAGCCCGGCGAACAGCCTCGCCCGATATAAAATCCGCCGTCCACATCAGATTTGTTACCGTGCCGAAATAAGGCCGTTTAAGGGTGGGGTCGGGGGCTAAATAGCGGCTCAATACCTCTGTCATGAATTTGACTCCGGGATTATCCTGCTCATCAGGATAAGGGGCTTCATTAATTCCGTAAATGCCATCCATCTCTTTGATGTGGCCTGGAACCTGTTCCCAATGAGCTACCTGTAAGCCAGCTATCCAGGTGAAATTATTCAGAAGGCCAAGTTTCACGGCATCACGCAGAACCACATCAGCCCCAGCGGGACCTGCTAACTGAAATATCACGAAGTCGGCTTTGGAATCTTTTAGCCTGAGGATATTGGGGGTAGTATCCAGAGGTATCATAGGGATAAACTCCCATGGCCCGACATCAACGCCTATTTCTTTAGCATAGGCTTCACTGGCGGCTATATGGCCGCGTCCGATGGGGGCATCGTTGCCTACCTGGGCAACCCGCGGCTTGCGGGAGGTGTCTTTCCAGTTATCTTTTATCCATTTAAGGATAGTTGTGAACATCTGGGTATAGGAAGGTGAAGCTGTGTAATGCCATTGAGTGGGGTCTAATAGCTTATCAGTGGTGGAGTTGCCTACTATAGGGATCTGGTCCCGGGTTCCAAGGGGCTGAATAGCTTCGCCGGATATTGTAGTCATGGGACGGAAGACGACTACACCGGCATCTTTCATTTTCTTATAAGCAGCTACAGCCCGGTCCACATTACCTGAATAGTCCTCCCATTGCACATCGATGCGAGCATCACCAAAGAGTCCCGTCTCATTCATATAGCGATATGACGCTAAATATTGAGGTGGGCCATTCTTGCCTACGGCAAAGGCTATCGGGCCGGTAATATCCATTAGATAGCCGACTTTGATTACTTTCTCTTTTGCCGGCGCCTTGGGGGTACAAGCGCTCAGTACCGGGAGCGCTATAAGCGTCAGAGCCACGACGAACATCATAACTATGAACGTTTTTCTTGATTTCATCTGGCACTCCTTTTTATTTGCCTGAAATTGTTTACCTACGCCGCTTTAACCTTATCCGAATTATCTCTGGCTATCCACCCCCTTTTTCTCGCATTTTCCTGGTTGTGTCAAGGTCGAAACATCGCCATCCTGGATGGACAATGACGTTGTTTATCAAGTCTACAACAGGGGTTGATCAACAAACGTTGAATTAAATATCCTTCCAATCATACCAAGTGAGAGAGCATATCCACCATACCCTCTGGTAGCTAATTCTGAACTAATACAAACGCATTAAATAATGTTGCATTATCACGGTGGCACCCCGACTTGACGGGGCCTGTGCGTCATAGCATAAATATTATTGCGTTTGTATTAATTTAATTTGATGCTTCGCCCCTCGGTGTCTTCAGATTGGCT
>JACVQG010000294.1 GCA_015661045.1 Dehalococcoidia bacterium
GTTTCTAATAAAGTTACAGGAAGCATATCAGGCCCACAACTTCGACAACGGCCGTGAACTTGCGGACTATCTCCCCAGCACCTTGCGTTTTATAAGTATCGCCAAAGACAAAGACTTCGTCTTACCATTGCTGCAGGACTGTCTGCTACCGAATTTAGACCTGATTGGGCGCACGCTGGAAAAAACAAAGAATCCATACCGATTACTAACCAACTCACTCCGCACGTTTATCGAACAACAGGCCCATAAACTGCTTAAAATAGGAGATATTCAGCATGTTTGATTTGTTTCTATTCGCCATATTCCCGTATATAGCGGTAACCATCGCCATCGTCGGTTTGATATGGAGATATGTTACCAACCAGTTCAGCTACTCCAGTATCTCCTCCCAGTTCCTCGAATCAAGGCAACTTTTCTGGGGATCAGTACCATGGCACTACGGCATCACAGTAGTCCTTATCGGTCATCTTATCGGAATACTTTTCCCTTCATCCGTCATGGCGTTCAATTCAGTTCCGCTACGGCTTTATATTCTCGAAGGAACTGCTCTGGCGCTGGGTATCCTCCTGCTCATTGGACTGGTGATCTTGATTTTCCGGCGGAGTGGAAACCCCCGGGTGCGGACGATGACAACGCCTATGGATGTGGCGCTATTGTTCGTACTCCTCGTGCAGGTTGCCACGGGCATCGGAACAGCCATATTTTACCGCTGGGGAACGGCCTGGTACGTCCATACAGCCACGCCGTGGTTTGCATCCCTGGCAACCCTTTCGCCAAAGGTTGATTATATTACGTCGCTTTCACTGCTAACCCAAATACATGCTGTTAACGCCTTTGTCATCATTGGGCTAATGCCGTTTACAAGATTGGTGCACCTGATGTCCATACCAATAGCCTATCTCTGGAGGCCGTATATCCAGGTTGTCTGGAACCGGCGGCAGGCGATAACTGAAAGAGCATTTTGTGAATAAAAACACAGAATAAATAAATGGGGAATACAGCATGAAGATATCACAATTATTAAGCGTATCGGGTTCTGAAAACCGGGGTGCAGGCTAGCACCTCACTATGAATACTCTGGCATTCACTCAGGGAGATAAGGGATGACAATGCCAAAGGATGTGGAAACAATCACAACCCCCAATTAGAACTTCAGGTGTTTGAAAGGAGGTAACTTACGTGTTTGACCGTCCAGAGAACAAGGTCCTGGCTCTCTCTTTTACCGCGTTCACCACAGCCTTTGCGGTGTGGATGATGTATGGAGTTATGGGGATACCCATTCGTGAAGAGCTGGGACTGAGTGATACGGAGCTTTCATGGCTTCTGGCAGCCAGTGCCCTGGGCGGCGCGCTGCCCAGGGGGCCCATAGGTCTTCTTACCGACAAATATGGAGGACGGATTGTCTTCACGGTGCTGCTCCTTATGGTTGTGCCGGGCGCAATCATAGTGAGTTATGCCCAGACCTATGAGCAACTGGTAGGGTTGGCAGTCTGGACAGGTCTTGCAGGTAACACCTTCACGGTGGGCATAGCCTGGAACTCTGCCTGGTCTCCAAGGGAGCGCCAGGGGTTTGCCCTGGGCGTCTTCGGCGCGGGTAACGTAGGGGCTTCGTTGACCAAGTTCATAGCCCCCCCTGTGATAGCGCTCATACCGGCGGGCTACATCGCGGGTGTGGTCCCGGGTGGGTGGCGCTTTATTCCAATGCTGTATGCCGTGATGCTAGTCGTCATAGCCTTTATACTGTGGACTCAAGCCCCCACCCCTGACCGGAAACCGGCAGCCACCCGGAGCTTCCTGGCGATGCACCGGCCCCTTCGCGCCATAAACGCCTGGCGGTTTTCCTATTACTACAACGCTGTGTTCGGCGCCTATGTCGCCCTCTCCCTGTGGCTGCCGAAATACTACGTGGACACCTTCGGAGTTGGTCTCACAACAGCGGCGTTGCTCACGGCGAGCTTTATCTTTCCCGCCAGCCTGCTACGCCCGGTGGGCGGTTGGTTATCGGACCTATGGGGCGCACGCCGTGCCACCAACATGTTCCTGCTCATCATGATAGCGGCAGTCATCCCGGTTTCCATCCCGGGTCTTATAAGGTCGCCGTATGTATTCGCGGCCATTGTATTCATCTTTGGTTGCGGGATGGGGGCGGGGAAGGCATCCGTCTACCGCTACGTATATGATTTCTTCCCCAGGGACGTGGGTGTCGTGGGAGGTCTTGTGGGACAGATTGGATCATTCGGGGGCTTCATCTTCCCGCCTATCTGGGCCTACGCTTTAACGGCTACCGGCATACCGGAGACGATGTGGATTGGCCTTCTGTTCGTTTCCGTCTCTTGCTATGTCTGGCAGCTCATAGTTGCTAGGAGGGAGGGGAGGGCGGAGGCGGAAGGGCGTTTGTTTGCCGGAGGCGCAAAGGCTTCTCGGATACCCGTACCATAACAAATGTAATTTAGGGAGGCAAAACCGAATGTCAACATGGCTTAAGAAATGGGAACCAGAAAACCCGAAATTCTGGGAAGAAACAGGCCGTAAAATTGCCTGGCAGACGCTGACCATCACCACTTTAACCCTCGTTATCTCTTTTGCCTCCTGGTTCCTGATGAGCGCTCTGGTAGTCCGTCTCCCGGCAGTTGGTTTTCAATACAGCAAGATGGAGTTGTTCTGGCTGGCCGCCATGCCCGGATTAGCTGGAGGGACATTCCGGATTCTGCATACCTTCCTCATTCCGATGTTTGGAACGCGGCATGTCATTACCATTGCTACCATCATTAAGCTGTTTCCGGTTATCGGGATCGGTTTGGCGGTAATGAATCCACAAACGCCTTTCTGGTTGTTTTTGGTACTGGCTTTTTCAACGGGATTAGGGGGAGGGGATTTTTCCTCTTACATGCCCAGCACCAGCATGTTTTTCCCCAAACGATTGCAGGGAACAGCGCTGGGAATCCAGGCAGGCCTGGGTAATTTCGGGGTTACTATCGTTCAATTTGTCACTCCCTGGATAATCGGTTTTGCCGCCTTAGGAGCCCTGGCCGGAGGGTCTCAGGTCTTCACCAAAGGCGCTGTTACGAAGAGTATCTGGATGCAAAACGCCGCTTTTATGTATGCCCCGGCACTTATAATCATGGCTGTTTTGGCCTGGATTTTCCTGAGGAGCGTACCTGTTAGAGCATCGTTCAGGGAACAGCTCGACATTTTTAAGACCAGGCACACATGGTTTTGTACCGCCACTTATGTGATGACCTTCGGCTCCTTTTCCGGTTTTGCAGCCGCCTTTCCCTTGATGATATCCACTGTGTACGGCGGTTTCCCCAATGCTCCGGACCCATTAAAGTATGCCTTTCTCGGCCCTTTAGCGGGTTCCCTGATGAGGGTGGCTATGGGGCCGGTCAGCGATAGATATGGAGGAGCCATCCTGACCACTCTGTCCGGGTTGGTTATGTTTGTCAGCGTTGTATTGATGATTGTCACAGGGGTTCTAACCCCATCCTCCATAGACCAGTTCCCTTATTTTGTCATCTTGATGGTGATCATTTTTCTCGCTTCAGGTACAGGGAATGCTTCAACTTTCCGGCAGTATCCCATTATCTTTGCTCATTCACAGAGACAGGCGGCAGGGGTAATCGGCTGGACAGCGGCAGTAGCTGCCTATGGACCATTTATTTGGTCATCTTTGATCGGAGTAGCTATAACGCAAACCGGCAGTCCCGTCCCGTTCTTTTTCGGGATAGCGGTGTACTATGTAATAGCTACTTTCATCAACTGGAACTATTA
>JACVQG010000295.1 GCA_015661045.1 Dehalococcoidia bacterium
CAGAGATAACAAAATTCTTTGAGCAGATTTTTGTGCTAAGTAGAAAAGGTAATGTATACCGTTATGCTGATTATAAGTTGAATGGTTAAAGCAACTAGGTTTATCTTCTACTGATAGGGATGAAGCCAAAACATCACGGACTACAAAGAAATTGCAGGAACACCTGAAGGACAAGTTTGGTGAGAGACTGAGTATAGAAGCACCTGTCGCTGAGGGAATGACCTTAAGGTTTGCATCTGATAAAGTCAATATAGAAGAAGGTATTAATATTGACTCGAATAAATTGCAAGCTTTTGACATCTTGGATACTGAAACAGGGACAGCATTTGAAATCAGCTTGTCAGATGCTTTCGCTGAATTCTTTAAAGATGTTTTAAAGGCTTTACTAGACTCAAGAGTTAAGACACTCTATATTTGTATGAGAAACCACAGTTATAAAGGTTCCAAAAAGAGCGGTTATTTAAAGCTAAGAGATTCATCGATGGTTCAACAATACATAGGTCTTGCAAAACTTTATAAGTTGGACATATTTTTGGTCGATTTGTTCCCTAAGTGTAATGAGATCTTATGAATTTCTTTGCTAGACGGGCCGATAATAAGGATAGATGTGAATGTGGTTCCCTAATTCGGACAGGTTGTTAAAAGGGCTTTAAAATCAGTGGGGTATCAAGCAGAGACACCTAAAACGCTAACAGGAAAAAGCAAAGCGACTGGTTATCCGGATATAGAATTTATCGATGAATTCGGGCGTTCAAATTACCTTGAGTGCAAGACGTATAATATAGAGCCTCTTGCAAAAAGCGCCAATAATGTCACCCTGAGCAAAGCGAAGGGTCTGGGGTGGCCCAGATTCTTCACTCCGTTCAGAATGACTTTTGCAAGAGGCTCTATAGAAAATATTTCTACTACACAGAGGTCATTCTATTTGTCGCCTTCAGAAGAATTCAAGATTACCAAAGACGCGCACCACATCGTAGTCTCTTTTGAGGCGTTCGTTGCTGGTAATAAGGGAGGGAAATACATTTTCAAATGTAGAAGTTGGAAGATAATTTCTCTGGAAAAACTCCTGGTTGACGTTAAATATGAGTTTAATTCAGATAACAAGCGCCTATACTCACCTGATTTGATACTCGCTGAAGGAGAATTGTAGGTGAGCTAAATTCTTTGCATGGTTTATTGGGCTACTTGTATTAATTGTGCTATATGGCGATGAACTGGGGTGTTACGAGTGGTTCCCTCGATGTTTGTAAGTTCCTGAACTATTCGGCTAACTATTTGTCTTGCCACTTGTCTTATTTCAGCCTGCCCTGACGGGATAAAAAGCCCGCCCAGTGTCAAATGATTTAATTCGCGCCCTTGACCAACCACTCTATCGGTGCCACCATAAACTTGTGAATTATCCCACAATATAACAGCACCTTATCATCCCGACTCAGACATTAATTGATAAGGCCGCCTCTTTACACCAACAGGGAAGGGGATGCGTTATGACTGCAAAGACAAAGCGTTCAAAGCGTGTTTCAGAGATTCTTTTTATAGCTCAAAATGGCGGCGTCAAAGAGGAGAAAACCAACATAGAGGAACTCACTGGCAAAGAATATTCAAGCGGCCAAAACATTTACATTTTCTCGTTTTCAGGATTCGCAGAAAGTCTAATTGCCTTGCTTGGTGAAGGAGGAAGACGAACTTTTCTTGAAAATATAGGTAATACCTTAGATAAATATGGATATTCGATTCAGCATAAAAGAGATTGGGCATCTTTACTTTCACTGATATAATCGGGGCTAACAACTTAAGGCAACTGAGTTTTAGTAACATCAGGAGTATAATGGGGCAGATAGCAGTAAACGGCACCACTCTTTATTACGAAGAGAAGGGTAAAGGCTCTCCCATACTATTTATTCATGGAATGTGCGGGGATGCCCGCGTTTGGGCTGACCAAGTAAAGCGCCTTTCTGACCGTTTCCGGTGCATAGCCCATGATAGACGGGGGCATACGCGCAGCCCTCTTGGCGAAATTAAGGAAAGGACAGTTCAATTACATGCCGATGACGCTGTCAGTCTGATTAATGCTCTCAATATCACCCCCTGCCTTTTAGTTGGTTCAAGTGGAGGGGCGCGCATTGCCTTCGATGTCTTGCGCCGTTACCCAAATTTGGTATTTGGCGCTGTTCTATCTGAACCACCGCTTTTCACCCTCGATATGGTTGGTGGGAGAGCGTTTTTCAATCAGATAAAGCCAGTTTTAGATAAAGCTATGGCTTCTGGCAGCCCACGGGATGCCGTGGATGCCTTTTTCAGTATTGTCTGTCCTGGGTTGTGGAAAAGTTTATCAGGGGAGATACGCGACCGGTATAGAAATAACCATGTGGAGTTGTTCGGGGATTTACAGATGCCAAAGTACGAAGTGTCGCTTGAAGACCTTTCCCGAATCGACCGCCCCTGTTTGATAATTAGGGGCTCCGAAAGCCACCCGGCCTTGCGGAATGTAGCTCAAATTCTGGCTAATAACATACCTGGCGCCAGGTTCCTTGAGATTGCTGGTTCAGGACACGTAACCTATTACGAAAAACCAGCCGAATTCGCTTCTGCTGTTGCATCCTTCGCCGGGGGTTTGAAAGCTCCTTAAGTTTATAAAGTTTATGCAACAAGAGCGACCTATTCGTAATTTTATTGATAGGATAGTACTTTTATCTCCTCATTCTCAACAATAAGGATTACTTTTGCTCCCTTTGAGTCCTGGATGCGCCGGGCCAAAACTTCGAGCTGTTCCCCGGTTAAGCTCGGTATATTGTTTTCGGATTCTAATGTGTTAATAATTTTTAGTTTGTAACCCAGTTTTTCTTCAAGTTGAGGTATTAGTTTTTTACTTTCCTCCCCGGCAATTAATGTTACGGAGGCTTTGCGGGCGATTTTCTCGGCGCCAACCGCCAGGTCCTCCCGGAGCGCCAACCAGTAATAATAGGCAATCACAGAGGCAGTTACAAATACACCAATACCCCATTTAGCTCTCCGGAATACCTCGGATGAAAGAGTGCCCCCGAAGGTTGGCTGTAGAAAGGAAAATATTGTAAAAACCAGGCTGCCTAACACACTAAGCATACTCAGCACGAGAACGATGTATATATGAAGACGGCGGGTTAACGCCGCTCTTTCCTCGGGGCCGCCTTTTATTGCCTGACGCTGCACATTTAACCAGAAATAACTCCACCAGGGTATCCCGATAACAAGTAATGTAAGAATCCATCCTGTCCGGCCCCGCCACCAGTCGGCGCCCACCAGAACACCGCGTGCATTGGGTACTACGATATCTATGAGCGTTGGAATCAGAATAATTAATCCGGCTGCAATTGTAGCCAATCCCAGGGCCGCCATGAAGTAAGTGTAAGCCCGACGGGCAGACAGCAACCGGAAAGCCAGTCCACCGGACTCTTTTTGAACCGTATTCCAGTGATACACCCACAAAGCCAGTCCGACAATTAAAGGGGCGATAAATGCAGGAAAAGCCCTGAAATGGTCGGCGGCATTTGTAGCTTTGGATGCTCCTAAAATCCAGCTAAGGACAAGGTAAATACTTAAGGCCAGGGAGGTAAGGATAGTCAGTGCGCCGAGCAGAATGGCATAGAGATAAAGGTAGACCTGCCTGAGAGTAGATTCTGTATTAAGACGGGCGGTTTTGTACCAATGATATATCCAGACTGGC
>JACVQG010000296.1 GCA_015661045.1 Dehalococcoidia bacterium
ATAGCTGCCATAGAAGAATATATCCGTTACAACAATGAGAACCCTAAACCTTTTGTTTGGACCAAGCGGGCAGAAGATATTATCAAGAAGGTCGCCAGTAGTAAAGCTATCTTTGATACACTACACTAGGGCTTCAGCAAAATTCAGCGGGGCTGTGTTTGTTAGCCATTGGATTTCCCTTTCCCTAGCCTTCCAGCGACGTCTAACTTGGAGCTACCCTGAGCAGCCTCCGTCCGATTCGAATGGAAGGTATTGTACCGGTATGAACGGCTTCATAAGCCAGGTTCTGACTTATACCCATGAGATCTGCTAATTCTTCTACATTATAGGTAAGCCTGGTTTCAGCAGCCATGAATCACCACCTTGACCGCTCCATTCCTAAGCATGGCGTTCACTTCTACCACTGGAATACTCCAAACTCCAGTTGGAAGTTGACCGGCACCCGGGAATATACCCGCCTCTAGATAACTCCGAGCAGTGTACCGGTTAACATGGAGTATCTGAGCCACTATGTCGACGCCGACAAAATTTTTAAAAATCATCATCGTACCACCTTGCGGCAATAGTGCCACTGATGTTATAATAGCTGTCGATTAAATAGTGCGCAATATGCTTGGCAATTTGTGCGTATTTTGTGCGTAACGAATGTAAAAGGAGGAAATATATGGGACCGAGAGGCCCAAAAATATCGGACGCCATCAAAAGAGAAATTGCACTTCTTTTTAAACATGGCGCCATGAAGGCCCCTAAAGTGCTGGCATCTCTGAAACAAAACCACAAAAACGATAATAACTGCAGGCTACCCGGGAAGCGAGCTATTGAAATCCAATTGAAGGCCATAAAAGACGCAGCAAACAGGATAAAGAAAGAAAAACTCGACCCAGATTGTCCCTGGTCTTTAGGAGTCTCACAAGAAGCCGGAATACCACCGGAGGCAACTACAGAACTACTCCGAATCTGGTGGTGGACAGTTATAGTTGGATATCCACTTACTGTTAGAGAGGCAAGATGGCTTTATCGGCTTCGTGGACTGTCTCCAGCCGGTTCGGAACTAAATGACGCTCGCCTGTATGGTGACCGTGAGTGGGTTGCAGAAGTTATGGGCAAACCCATTTATACGAGTGATTTAGATGCTCATATATTAGCGAGTAGGCTGGAGAACACAAGGGTAGACTCTTGGGTTTTAAACACAGCTGTCGCTACAGGGAACCTACATGAAGATAATCGAAACACGAGTATGATGGAGGGATCCCCCAGTAGTCGTGGTCACTTCGGTTTCATTACTGCCCCCGAACAGGCTGTAGAGACCCGATTATGGGTTGAAGGAGGGCCTCGGCCTGCCAAAAGAAATCCCCTATCGTACACAGCTTCGTGTGTTTATTCGTTATGGCTTCGGAAAGTCTCTAGTACCAGTATATGGAGAACTTTGTTAGTAAGGCAACAAGCCGAAATTATGGAGCGATTAAGAGAGCTGGTTAAAGAGGAGACACGCAACGATAAGAGTGTCGGTTTCTATGGGGAAACACAAACGGATTTATGGAAGCCAAATGAAATATTAAAGAAGTTTGGCCTATCTGATTAGCAAAAAGGAGGTATGCAAATGAGGGGCTTTTTAAAGAAGCGCGGTAATAGCTGGACGATCATCATTTCTCTGGGTCGGGATCGGCAAACAGGCCGATATAAACAGCATTGGGAGAATGTTCAAGGCACAAAAAAAGAGGCTGAGGCGCGGTTAACCGCATTACTGCACAGCTTAGAAAATGGCAGTTATGTTAAACCTACACAGCTAACTGCAGTTGAATATCTCCAGCAATGGCTTACCAATCAGGCTAGTATCAGCATCCGGCCTTCAACCTATCGGGGGTACGAGTCTATTATCAGGTTCCATTTTACCCACGCCTTCAGTTCGATTCCCTTGAAAGAATTACAGCCGTATCACATTCAGAAATATTATTCGGATAAGCTGGCAGGCGGTCTCTCTATCAGAACCGTAAGCCATCATCACCGGCTGTTACATACTGCTTTAGAGAGTGCGGTCAAACAGGGATTATTGGTCCGTAACATCATTGATGCAGTGGATGCCCCGAAACCCGGGAGAGCAAAGTTAACCCTTATTACATCTGAGGATTTAGAAAAGATATTGGATAGCTTAAAGGGTAGTTATTATTATGTCCCAATATACACAGCCGCCTATACCGGCTTACGCAGGGGAGAGATACTTGGGTTGCGATGGTGTGATTTGGATTTAGACATGGCCCGTTTATCGGTTAATCAAGCACTATATCAATACAAACCCGGTCAATTCCTAACACAGGAGCCTAAGAGTGCTAAAAGCCGCCGCCTGGTAGATTTACCTCCGTCTTTGGCTTTATTACTGCGGAAGTACAGAACCAGTATGGAGGCCCAGGCCGTCTTACTGGGTAAAACTTTAGATAAAACAGATTATGTCTTTATGGCCCCGGATGGTAAACCTATTCTACCAGGGACTCTTACTCAGGTTTTCATAAGGACGACAAAGCGGTTAGGTTACTCTAACTTGAGATTCCATGACCTGCGCCATGCTCATGCTAGTTTAATGCTAAGAGCCGGGATACATCCTAAGATAGTTAGTGAGAGGCTAGGCCATGCCACCGTAGCATTTACCCTTGATGTATATTCCAGTGTGGCTCCAGGCTTACAGGAGCAAGCGGCCAAGAGATTTGATGATTTACTCAAACAGAAAGATAAAAAAGAATTATTAGCAAATTATTAGCAAACTTTAGTTATGTCTTGTTGAAGGGGGCACTTTAACATCAATTTTAGCTTTAAAAAGTGGTACCCCTGGGGCGACTCGAACGCCCGACACGCGGTTTAGGAAACCGCTGCTCTGTCCACCTGAGCTACAGGGGCATGATTCCGGCGAAGCTCTTTAACCTCAACCTACGATATTCTACCCTGAAAGTATTTTGGCTGCAACACTTACCTAAACTAAGATAGATGATTGAACAATCAATATACACCGCATCATAAATATTGAATAACACTCTCCCTTACTAACAATGGAGGTATCTTTATTGGCGAATAACAGGAATATAATGATAAAAAGGTTTTTCAACTAATACAATGCCTGACTGCGATTGGCCTGGAAACGATGAATTGATGAAAAGATACCACGACGAGGAATGGGGAAAGCCCAACCATTCCGATAGGGTTCACTTTGAATTCTTGATACTCGAAGGAGCGCAGGCCGGCTTAAGTTGGAAGACAATCCTGCACAGACGCGAAGGCTACAAAAAAGCCTTCTATAACTATAATTGGGACAAAGTTTCCAGGATGACGGAAAAGGATGTAGAGCGATTGCTTAAGGATCCCGGCATTATCCGTAACCGGATGAAAATCAACTCTGCAATCAACAATGCTGAGAGATTCATTGTGATAAGAGAGGAATTTGGATCTTTCGACAAATATCTCTGGCATTTTACTGTTGGCAAGGTTATAAACAACAAGCCGCAGTCATTGAAAGAGTTGCCC
>JACVQG010000297.1 GCA_015661045.1 Dehalococcoidia bacterium
CGTATCTGCCAGAATCTCCGCAGGTTTCCCCTGCACTGCCACACGATGGTTTTCGTCCATCACCAATGCCCTGTCGGAGATAGCCTCGATAATATCCAGATCATGGGTAGCCACTATCAGGGTAGTTCCTTCCTCCTGATGCAACTTCCCCAAAAAGTCCACCAGATTCATCTGGCTGCGGGGGTCCAGTCCGGCGGTAGGCTCATCCAGAAGCAAGACCTGGGGCTTCATGGAGAGCACCGAGGCCAGCGCCACTCGCTTCTTTTCCCCGCCCGATAGGTGGTGCGGCGAACGCTCCCGCAGCTTCTCGATGTCCAGAAGCTTCAAGGCAGCTTCTACTCTCTCCTTTACCTCTGCCTTGGGAATATCCATTTGCAACGGCCCGAAGGCCACCTCGTCCCAGACCGTCGGCGAAAAAAGCTGTACATCGGGGTCCTGGAATACCAGCCCTACCCGTTGGCGGAAGCCGAAAGAGAAGTCGTCGTTTTCCAGGGCGTCCTGAGTCAGCGGTTTGCCAAAAGCCAGCAATTGGCCCGAGGTAGCAAAGAGCAATCCATCAAGGATCTTGAGCAGGGTACTTTTACCCGAGCCATTAGCCCCCAGGATACTCACCTGCTCTCCCCTGGCAATATTCAGGTCCAGACCCTCGATAGCTACAAACCCCCCCTCGTAACGATACTCAAGCCCTTTGGCCTGAAAAACAAAATTATCCATAATCACATCCTACCCTGGATAAATTCTAAATCCCAAGCACTAAATCCCAAACAGGACAAATCCCTATATATCGGGATAGACCTTCACCCAATCTCAATTATGTTTCGTTAACTTACTAATGTGACATAAGAGTGGGCGAACCTCTCTTGTCATTCTGAACGTAGTGAAGAATCTCCAGTCTCATTGTTGCGTTTGTTTCGCTACGGCGAGAGATTCTTCAGTCGTCGCGCCTTCGGTGGACTCCTTCAGAATGACAAATCGTCACCTTTTTTTTCGACGAATGTTATCAGGTCTCTTGCTACCACGCTACCCTTTTGAACATTCGGATTTAGTGCTTCTCGCCTTTTTCC
The DNA here is from genome assembly GCA_015661045.1 of Dehalococcoidia bacterium. Classification (GTDB taxonomy): domain Bacteria; phylum Chloroflexota; class Dehalococcoidia; order JACVQG01; family JACVQG01; genus JACVQG01. The sequence goes on from JACVQG010000297.1 coordinate 1,065, forward strand.
CAAAAATTCAACCTAATATCCTACAGACGGTCCATCAGGATAATACCGGTTGCCATTGCCAGCGTAATACATGCCCATACTATATCCGCCCGGCGTAGGGCAAATGTGTCCATAATAGACACCTCGCCCCGGAACCCACGGGATAGCATGGCCTGATATACATTCTCACTCAGGGTATAAGACTTATCCACCATCAACCCCATCGTGGTAGTAAGCCAGCGCCGGTGCTCACCAGCGCTAAGCCGTCCCACAGTACGGCTCTTCCTGGCCAGAAACATAGTGTTGACGGTATGCAATAGCAGGTAAATATAGCGATAGGTCATGCCTAATATGACTACAAACACCCGCGGCACTCCCAGCACGCGCAACGCTTTGAGAAGGCTTGCCCAGCGGGTAGTCAGCAGCAACAGCACAGTGAAGGAAAGGGAGGCGCTAACCCTCAGGATGAGACGGGAGGCTACCGTTATACCCGTATCAGTGACGGCCAACTGCTGCGGCAATCCAATCGGCCCCCAGAAGAGCGGCCTCCCAATGTCATATAACACAATAAGCGGTTTTCCAGGACTTACCACGTTGAATATAGCCGGCAGGGCGATAACACCGGTAAACAGGGGGATAAAAACCAGAGTCCGTTTAAGAAAGAAACCTAACGGAATCCGGGAAAGAGCTGCCAGCGCCAGCGCAATTAAGTAAAGTATCCCCAGAAAGAGCAATCCCTGTACCAGGGAAACCGTCACTACTAAAAGCAACAGGCTGATTACCTTGACTCTGGGGTCTATTCCTTGCAGCAAACCCGGTCGCTGCGCTGTGTTTTCGGCGAACAGGGTAGCCTCCAGAGACTCACTCAAATGATGGACGGTCTTTTCCAGGATGCGGAAGCTGCCTCTCCTGGCAGTCGTATGATGTTTCAATGATCTCTTATCCTTCTGACCCTTCAACCGGGGATTTCCGCGTCCGTTTATTCATAATTGCCGATACGCCCCACACTATTCCCATAATGATACCTATGCCTGCTATAGCCGATATTATGTAACCCACCTGAGCGCCCCATCCAGGAATAGTATAATCTGGTAAAGGCGCTGGCCATAGCCCCCCTAACCTCTCCAACCCTTTAGGTACGAAGCCCAGCCCCATCCCCTGCAATTCCTCAGCGCCCCACTCCCCCCAGGCTGTACCGGGGGCCAATAAACCCAGCGGCGTCAAGAGTATCATGATTCCCAACCCTACCCATAGCGGCCTGAAACTGCGCCCGGGCCCGATTGTGTTCTGGAGGCGGCTGGCCAGAAACAAATGTTGGTGGCTGCGGCTGAGATAGGCTACTACCAGCCCGGTGACTGTTGCCTCGATAGGCCCGGCTATCAACATATGTCCGCCCATCATGGCCGGAATAGCTACATTCAGGCCATAGGGAGCATAAAGGGGTATGCCCTCCGCGGATCTGAACAAAATGGGCTGAACACCCAGCTCAAGCGCTGTGATAAAAGCAGATAGATTAGCGGCCAGATAGCTTCCGGCTATCGCCCCGATAATATGACGGCGGGAAGTGACGGGTGAATTTCCAGTGAATAGGCGATAGGTAAAATAGCCCGCAAAAGCCCCGATAACCGCCATATTGAAAGCATTGGCCCCTATGGCCAATACACCCCCATCGCCAAAAAAGAGCGCCTGAACAATTAAGACCATTGAAATGCCTATAACAGCGGCCCAGGGTCCCAACACGATAGCCAGTAAAGTCGCCCCAACAGCATGGCCTGTAGTGCCTCCGGGCAGTGGCACATTGAACATCTGGACAGCAAAGGCAAAGGCAGAGAAAATAGCCAGTACCGGCACCATCCGCGCCGTAAGTAGTTTCTTCACTTTGCGTCCTGCCAGATACCAGAAGGGCGCAA
>JACVQG010000298.1 GCA_015661045.1 Dehalococcoidia bacterium
ATTGCTGGCTCCTGCTGGTTGTTCTGAAATCTTGCCGAAGTAAACAATATTACCCCTTCGGTGCCGGGGGTCTCTGGAAATTCTGCGTCTATTCAGTTTCCATCCTTCTGCAAAATAACGACCGTCGTAGTTTATATTTACCCATCCAACAATATCGTTGAACGCCCAGGGAGGCCACCATAAATAATCGGGGTAATTTTCTTGAAGCCATTTTCTCTCTTCTTCCGGGGTTTTGCCTGAGGCTATAGAAAATTTGTTGATCTTTAGGTTTCCAAATGCTTGTTGGTCTTTGTAATATTCATCGGATGTGCGAAGATAAATTGGTACCTCGAATAGGGTTATGTACATGTTCAGGCTCCTTTTTATTTTTGGATTAGCTGTTCGGCATTTTATTTAATGGGTGTTAATATGTCGTCAAAACGTTTTGCAGCCGCTTCTTGAAGTCCTGGGGTTATGTGGCTATATGTGTCAAGTGTTATCTGGATGCTGGAATGACCTAGCCGTTCCTGAACTACCTTCGGGTGAACTCCCTGTTTGAGTTAAAGAGGCATGGCTATGAAACGTATTCACATATATGAACCACCGTTGGGGCTTATTACCTGTCCGGTGATATAGCTTGCATGATCCGAAGCCAGGAATGCGGCAAGATGGGCTACCTCCTCTGGCTCTCCCTTACGTCGCATAGGTATTGTTTTAATAAGGCTGTCTACGACCTGTGAGCCCAGTCTATCGATCATGGGAGTTCCTATAACGCCGGGGGCAATGGCATTAACCGTGATACCGTGGTGGGCTACTTCTTTTGCCAGTGCTTTAGTAAAGCCTATGATGGCTGCCTTAGCGGCAGAGTAGTGAACAGCGAGAGTCTCCCCCATGAGACCATTTACGGAACTCATGTTGATCACCCGTCCTTGCTTTTGAGCAATCATTTTTTCGATTACACCACGGGTGCAGTTGAAGGTCCCATATAAATGGACTGCTATCATCCGGTCCCATTGTTCAAAGGTCATCCGGCGGAAAGGAACTAGATCAGAACCTATGCCAGCGTTGTTCACCAAAATATCAATCTTGGGGAACTCGTGAAACGCTGCCTTCACCATAACATTTACCTGCTCCGGGTTGCTGACATCAGCCTCAATAGCAATGACCCTCGCTCCTAACCCGGAGACCTGGACTTTCACCATTTCAGCGCTACTCAAGTCTTTGTCGCATATGACTATATCTGCTCCTTGTTGAGCAAAGAGAAGCGCCATTGCTCTCCCCATACCAGAACCAGCTCCTGTGATCAAAGCTGATTTTCCTTTCAGGTTCATTCTTTACATCCTTTCCCATTTGTATGCGAAGTGGGTCGCTAATGGTTTTTCATTAATGGAGATACTTGTTGGTTGGGAACTTTCGGTTTTCCTAGCAATATCACCAGTATGGTAGCGCTGAAAAAGAGTATAGCTCCCAGAATAAAGGCCTGGTGATAGCTATTTGTGACATCATATATGTAACCACCCAACATAGAACCAGTTGCTCCGGCAGTGTTGGCGCCCGTCTCTATAACCCCTAAAACTGCCCCCATAGAACCCAGGCCAAATAGAGAACCTATCACTGCTGACCGCACTGGTATCCAGCCGCCGTAACAAAAACCCAGGGCGGCGGCGAATAGATAAAGCATCCATAATTCTTTAGCTGCCAAGAGCCAGAGCATTGCAGCCCCAGCTATACCATAGCATATCGCTAATGTGGCACGGGGTCCCATGCGATCCGAAATCGCTCCCATAGCAACCTTACCTAGCACATTGGTCCATCCAATGGTAGACAACAAGCTTGCCGCCACTATACTGGATAATCCTATCTCAGGGTCAGTGGTATAAGGCACCAAATGTACCAAAATCATTTGCAGTGTCAAGCTGGCGCAGGCGATGGCGGCTAATATCATCCAGAACGTTCGGGTACGCACCGCCTGCCTCAATGTCAAAGCGGGTTTCTTATTTATATTTAAGGCCTGCCCTGCTGCACCTTCCTTCTCTCCATAGGGAAGGAGTCCCTTAGCCTCCGGCCTTCCCTTAATAACCTGGGCAGCAGATACCATAATCACGCCAAGAATGGCTCCCAGGATGAGGTAAGCCTGCCGCCAGCCAAAATGATCTATCAGAAATTGGGCCAGAGGAGGCCATAGGGCCTGGCCTAAACCTCCGCCTATGCCGGCCAGACCTAATGCCAGGCCGCGCCTTAAAGTAAACCAACGGCTAATAGTAGCCTGTATAGGAACCGAGAAGGTCATCACAGTGCCCATCAGGATGAATACCCCGTAGAGCTGCCATTGGGTATGCACCAGAGATACTAAAAAATAGCCGGTTGCGCTGATAAGGCCGCTGCATGTTACTACCAGGCGGGGACCGAAGCGATCACTCAATGCTCCGGAAACCGGGGCCAGGATAGCTGCAGTTAATCCGCTAATCAAGAAGGCCGAGGCTGTTACTGCCCTGCCCCAGCCAAACTCATTTTGAATCGGTTTAAGAAATACTCCAAAGGTTTGATAGCTACCAATTGCGGTAGCCCATATTACCCCACTGGCAATTACTATCCACCACCCCGGGAATACCCCGGTCAATTTCGTTATGCCTTTGATGTTTGGCAAATAAAAAACCTTTTTACAACGTACTTGAGGGACAAGATACCTGGTAATTGTGGTCCTGTGTTACTCTGTTAGTCTCCCGTTGACGCCTAATATATCAGATATGCAAGTTAATGGAAAGGACTTGAGGCGCTAAAGATAGTATGTTTTTTCAACGGCTTCACCACCGACGAATATATTCCGGCCCCCGAGCCGGAATCCAGAGACGGAGAACTATCTGGATTCTCTGGATTCCCGCCTGCGCGGGAATGAACAAAGCGGCTCTTTTCGTAGTAACTACTGGAATAGAAAACTAGCTTCCAC
>JACVQG010000299.1 GCA_015661045.1 Dehalococcoidia bacterium
AGAGGAGACCATGGAGTTAGCCCGGCATCTAGCAGGCATGGGCCCCATAGCATTAAAGATGACAAAGATTAATCTCTACCGACATTTACAGGTGGATTTACCTGCCGCCCTGGATATGTTAGCCGGTTATCAAGCCTTTGTATTACACACCGATGACCACGCAGAGGCGGATAAAGCTTTCTGGGAGAAACGGGCGCCCGTGTTCCAGGGCCGATAGGTGTTCGGAGTCTGCAAAAATAGTTAAACCATATAACAGACAGAAATTAACAGGCGGAGGTTTAATAATGCATTTACTAATAATATTGTTAGTATCCCTGGTAATAATAACTGGTTGTACCCCAAAGACGAGCGCTCCTCTCTCGCCAGCGTCGACTCCCACACAGAGCTTAGCAGCTACACCCTCCCCTGCTGCACCCGCGGTAACAAAGGAAACAAGTAATTGGGATAAGGTTGTAGATGCTGCCAAAAAAGAGGGAGAAGTCACCATTTATAGTTTCAATTATACCGGAGATATAGGTACAGCTCTTGCCTTGGCCTTTAAAAATAAATTTGGCATTACATTGAATATTATCACAGGGAGAGGGGCGGAGTTCGCAGAAAGGATAAAGACGGAAAAGCGTGTCGGCCAAATGGTAGGCGATGTGACTGAAGGTTCAATTACGAACATACTTACTCTAAAAGACACTGGTCTGACCATTCCGCTTTCTGACCTGCCTATCTTCCGGGACGGCTCAGAGTGGCAAGTAGACCCGAGAACTAACGATGCTGATGCCCACGTTCTAGGCACCTTCCAAATTGTCTATAGCCCCTGGATAAATACACGCCTCCTCACACCGCAGCAGGTGCCTGCGTCTTTTAAGGACCTGTTGAAGCCAGAGTGGAAAGGGAAAATCATCGGCCACGATGCTGTTGTAAGCAGCGCAGCATATAACTACTTTGTTCCTTTAACTAACGCGGGAGTTCTTGACTGGGACTATGTAAAGGCACTGGGCCGCCAGCAATTGAATCTGGTGGTAGGAGGTCCCCAAGCAGCGCAATCGTTAGCCCGTGGAGAATACCCCATAATCCTAATGAATACCGATACTAATGGCGCCCGCTTTGTGAGTGAAGGGGCTCCTATAAAGGCAGTTTCATTCCAGGAGGGGGATGTGGCCCAATTGGGTGGGGAGGTGGTTATTAAAGGCAGTCCTCATCCTAATGCTGCCAAGGTCCTGGCGAACTGGCTGCTATTGGACGAAGCACAGCGAATTATAGGTGAGAAGCAGGGTATAGCAATGGTACGAAAGGGAGTACCCGATTTCCGCCCTGCGAATGCTCAAGCGCCTTCTACTAAGAAAACAATTGCCAAAACTAAGGACTACGATGACATGGCTCGCATGATGCGGGACCGCTACATACCTGACTTATGGAAAAATTAGATATCTCATCAGAAGAATATAGTATTTTTAAGGAGGTAAACCGTGGTAGAACGGGTTGTTGAGCGGGGCAAAGAACCTGAACCGCAGGAACTTGTGTACGATATCATGTACAGAAAACGCGAAGCCTGGGTACAGAAGATGCGGGAAGCAACGGTAGTCGTTAGGGCCAGGGATAGAGACTGGGAGCAAAACAGGCAGGGATTACTCAAATATTTTGTTAACGAACTGGTGTGGGACAAGCTGGGTATTCCATATTGGGCCGTTTTTATTCACCAGGTAAAGCGTCACTCAGGAAAGCACAAACACAAGGGAGGAGTTATTATATATGTCCTTGAGGGGGTTGGCTATACTGTAGTGAATGGGGTGCGGTGGGACTGGAAGGCAGGGGATTTGATTATCCTGCCGGTAAACCCGGATGGGAATGAGCACCAGCATTTCAATGCCGACCCCAGTAAACCGGCGTTTTGGGCGGCTTTTTACTGGCATCCTTTCTATCAGGCTGTAGGAATGTATGTACAGCAGAAAGAGGCATCTCCGGACTGGAAAGGCTCGCTATTGCCGGAAAAAACCCATGTGGCTTGAAAGGAGAATCTGTGAGTAAAAAACAAACCGGCCATTTAAATTTGTTTAACGAGCTTATACGTATGCGTGACGAACAACGCGCGCAATTTAAAACAGCTATCAAGGTGGTTAAAGGCGATGAGCTTCCGTTAGAAAAAAACGCTAATGGATATTACAGGTGGTATCTTCATCCACTACTAAAAGACCGGGCACTAAATACTTTGATGCTGTGGGTTCAGGAGATACCTCCAGGGGGTTGCTCAGGAAAACAAAAACATCAGGGAGGCAGGATACATCTGGTGGCAGAGGGGCACGGGTATACCATTGTTGACGGCGTGAAATATGACTGGGAAAAGTGGGATTACATCCACCTTCCCATAAAACCCGAAGGAGTGGTATTCCAGCATTTTAACGCCGACCCCCAAAAACCAGCTAAACTTGTTGCGGCAGAACCTAATCTGGCGGATGCCATAAGTGTAGACCTTGGCGTACAGTTTGAACAGTTAGAGCCAGCGCCTGACTAGTATGGTTCCATCTGGTGGAACCTTGAGAATCAGGGGATGGTTTCAAGGTGTTCTTCCCGAGGAAATAAGCGAATCAGGAAGGATATAAATATGTTTGATAAGCGTCTGTTTTTAACCGGTATCCTTGTATCCTTAATCATAGTTTTAGGGTGTGCCCCTAAAGTTTCGGCTCCTCAACCGGCGCCGGCCTCACAGGCGGCGCCTGTGGCTGTTGCTTCCGCCTCTAACCTCTCATCCCCCACCTCTCAAGATGCCGCCTGGGATAAGGTAGTGGCAACGGCTAAAAAGGAGGGCGTATTGACTATATATAGCACCTCTTTTGTAGCGGATACGGGCAGGAGGTTAGCCAGCGACTTTCAAAATAGATATGGAATACGGGTCGAGGTGTTAGCCAGTAGCGGACGCACAAGCCTGGAGAAAATA
>JACVQG010000300.1 GCA_015661045.1 Dehalococcoidia bacterium
AGACGTGCATAGGTTGTCAACGGTACCCGGCAAAGCCTCTTTCAAGCAACCGATTCTCATATAAGAACATAGCTCTTTTGTAGGGAGGTCTGCCCATATGACTTCTAAATTCACCGCAGTAATAACACGAGAGGGCAAATTCTTCGTTAGCGAATGCCCTGAATTAGGTATTACGTCTCAAGGGATCAATCTTGATGAATCTATCGAGAACTTAAAAGAAGCTGTCCACCTTTATCTTAAAGATGAGGATTTATCAGATATTAATTTATCTACCACTAATCCACTCATAACAACAATTGAAGTCACTGCCTGATGACTAAATTTCCTGTCGTATCGGGCGAAAATGTAATAAAGGCTTTAAATAAATTGGGTTTTAGATTTGTTTCTCAAGAAGGGAGTCATGTAAAGCTACGGCTTAGCAAGATAGACCGCGTTTATACCGTAATTGTTCCCGTACACCCTGAATTAGCCAGAAAAACATTGAGAAGTATTCTTAAACAAGCTGATCTAACTTTAGACGAGTTTCGGCGTCTTCTATAGGGAGGAATATGAAACAATTATTCATTAGAAACTATGCCATAGGAATATCCATCTTTTTGTTGCTTTCTCTCCTCGCCTGTGCCGGGCCGAAGCCTACTCCTATACCAGCACAACCATCTCCACAAACTCTAATAACTCCCGCGCCCTCGCCAACTCAACCAACGCAACTAACTCTACAAACTCCCTCGATAGTGACCGTGCAACCGTCACCTTCTCCTTCACCAACCCAGGTGACGCCATTGCCTACGCCAACTGCTGCTCCAACTGCCGCACCGACACCTACGTTAACAGCAACGCGCACACCAACCTCAACAGCCTCACTACCGGCGGTCCCATCTCCCACCTCCCCCATCTCACCTCCCAAAGAGCTTTCCCTCCAGTGGTTCGGCCAGGCTACCTTTATCCTGACATCCTCTCAGGGCACTAAGGTGCTTATCGACCCTACATCCCCCAGTACCGGCTATTCTATCAGCCCGATAAATGGGGTTGATGTAATTACGGTAGGACACGAACATGGCGACCACAATAACGTATCTCTGGCTACAGGGACACTCCTTATCCTCCGCGGCCTTTCCGCCAGCGGCTGGAACGATATATATATGACAGTCAAAGATATTTCTATCCGTAGCGTAGCCACCTATCACGACTCCGAGCAAGGCGCCAAGCGAGGCCGGAATACCGTTTTCATATTTCAGGTAGATAGCCTGAGGGTCGTGCATCTGAGCGATTTAGGCCACATGCTTACCCCGGAACAGGTACAATCCATTGGAGCGGTAGATGTCCTGATGATTCCCGTGGGTGGCAACTTTACCATTGATGCCAGTCAAGCAACGCAGGTGGTGCAACAATTATCCCCGAAGATAGTAATCCCCATGCATTACAAGACTCCGATTTCTAGCTCACCCATCGCTCCGGTTAACGATTTTTTGACAGGGAAAAAGGTGCGGCGTCCTAACTCCAATATCTTCCGCGTTTCCAGGGCCACATTGCCGACAGAGGCAATTGTGGTAGTTTTAAACTATCAGTAAGAAAACAACAAGGCCACGCCTTGTACTTTGCAAGGCGTGGCCTTGTGAATCATGTCTCCCTCCAGAGAAGGCCGAAACCCCTTTTTCATATGTTCGCCGTTATATTACCCTTCTCTAATCTAAAACCCCTCTCCAACATCCCGACTGGGCGGGATTTGTCCCGATATGTCGGGATACACGCTAGGACAGAATGACAGCGTTGACAGGTATGCTTTTTGTCATCCTGGAACGTAGTGAAGGATCTCAGGGTGGAGTAGAAAGTTATATAGGTAAGCACATCCGTGACCGATAAGAGGGGTATAAACAATTATCATGGCTTGGACGCCAATTGATAGTAGTCAGTAGGCATTGCTTCTGAACATCTGTTGTGGCAATATGTGGTGGTAAATGGACGGACACAACCTGGGAAGGCTACGGATGTTCTCCGCTCTACGCCATCCAAACTACAGATGGCTATGGCTCAACATCTTCTTCTGGACGATGGGACGCTGGATGGAGTGGGTGGCTATAAGCTGGCTGGTGTTAGAGATGGGCGGTTCTCCTTTTATCCTGGGAGCAGCCTATGCCTGCCGGACCCTGCCCGCTGTATTCTTCGGCGGTCTGGGCGGGGTGCTGGCGGACAAAATAGGCCGGCGCAAGCCCATATTGATAGCCCAGGCTACGATGGTGTCTGTGCAATGGCTAACGGCCTCCCTGGTAGTTTTCGGCGTTGTCCAGATTTGGTGGATTCTGGTAGCTACCCTGCTGGGCGGTACTGCTCTGGCTTTCGATCAACCTGCCCGGCATTCTCTGATATATGACCTGGTAGGCAAGAAAGACCTGTTAAATGCCGTCGCTCTCAACCGTATTGCCCAGCGGACTGGTTCGATCGCCGGCGCACCTCTGGCGGGAGCGCTGATAACTTTCGCAGGTACAGGAGTATGTCTCTACGTAATCGGGGCTATGTTTTTTCTGGGCGTGATGTCACTCCTTATGCTCCGTTTGTCGCCAGCCACTGTGAAGACAAAAGGGACATCTTTATGGAGAGACTTCGTTGCCGCCTGGGAATTTGTACGCAGTCAACCGCAAATCCTGGGCGTCCTGGCAGTAGAAATAGCTTTCGACGTTTTTGCCACCTACCACATGTTAATGCCATTATTCGCCCGGGATATATTAAAGATTGGCCCTACCGGCCTGGGTTTCTTGTTTGCTGCCGAGGGTGCAGGGGAGATGGCCGGAGCTCTTTTCCTGGCATCCTCCAGCCAGGTGCGGCGGCGTGGTTGGTTATTGTTGGGTGGATTCCTGGGTCTGGGAGGTTTGTTACTCCTCTTTTCTCTGTCCTCGCGGTTTTACCTTTCACTGCTTATACTC
>JACVQG010000301.1 GCA_015661045.1 Dehalococcoidia bacterium
GCAGGTTTTATATAATCTAATAGATAATGCAGCCAAGTATTCCCCCGAAGGGGGACCTGTGGTAATATTAGCTAAAAAGGCTGATAATGGGAATCAGGCAATAATATCCGTGTCTGATAAAGGACTGGGCATCCCTGATGATGAAATGCCTAAGCTATTTACCAGGTTCCATCGTGTGTACCGCCCGGAGGTGAATGCGATAAGAGGTACAGGATTAGGCCTGTCTATTGTGAAATCGTTAATAGAAATGATGGGTGGTGAAGTTTGGGCTGATAGCAAAGTAAATCAGGGTAGCAATTTTTATATTGCTCTTCCATTAATTAACATAGTGCCTGAGGCATCTATCATTTGATAGCAGCACTTCTATGGTTGGAGCAAGCAAATTACGGCGTATAATAATAACAACAACAGTTTCTGGAGCAATGCCTGGATATGTGATAAGGGGTACCCCTATGTAAATGCTGGAGTGTTTGGCTGACAGTTATAAATAGTAAATATTAGAGAAATATGTTAACGACCCCCAGAGGAGGTCTATGAAAATTAAAACTATTCTCCTGGCTGACGACGAAGAGCCAGTTAGAGCTTTGGTAGCTGCGACTATCAGAGATGATAGCCGCTATAAGATTCTGGAGGCAAAGGATGGCATGGAAGCGCTGGAAATAGCCCGCAAAGAGAAACCTGATATTATTTTACTGGATATTATGATGCCTAAAATGGATGGTTTTGAAGTGTGCCGCCAACTTAAATCGGATCCCAGGACAAGCGGTATTTCTATTATTATGCTTACAGCTTTGGCCCAGAATACGGATAAAGGTAAAGCCAAAGAGGTAGGAGCTAACGGTTATTTTGCCAAGCCTTTTAGTCCAACAGCTCTCATAAAAAAATTGGAGGAAGTCCTTGGTTCCTGATAATAACCCCAGAGACATTCCAAAAACCTGGGATAAAATGGGCGAAGAACAGCTAAGGCTATATGCTCAGGAGTTAGCCGAAACTTATCGTCAGGAAAAGGAACTTAGGCAGGAGATCTTAGAAAAGAATAAAGAATTGGAAAAAAGAGTTCAAGAGTTGTCAGCGTTGAACGCTATTTTCCAGAAACATCTCGATATGCGTTTCCGGACCGAGGAGTCATTTAAGCGGTTAGTGGAGGGTGTCAATAGATTAGTTGGAGAAGCTAATCAGTTTCTCCACCAGGGCGAAAGTATGGATGATATAGATACATCAAAGGATCCCAAAAGAAAAGCTTAAAATAACAATTTATATAAAGCCGACTAAACAGGGATATAACATAGGATCTCAATATTCAACATTTTGCCTATTTGATCTCTCAATAAAGCTACTAAATTGATAAATATTTGACCATTCAAGGTGGACCCAGTAGCATTTAATGATCTACCCCTTTGGCGAAATAAGCAGTTCCTCTCTCTTTAGCCTGAGCTATACTCCAAGCAGGGCAATATTATGTCTTTAGATTTAGAACAGGTAGCTTTGCCGATACGCGATTTCGCACAACAGCTCAAGTCCGGAGAGAGAGAAGTCAAGCTACGTCTGGAGAGAGCTGTAACAATTACAACTGCTTTAGACCATCAGGAATTGGCTGATTTAAGGCAAAAAATCGAATCAAGTAGAGGCAAGGTCAGATGGCCGGCGGCTGGTCTTTTTGATAACGTATGTCATAGTTACCCCCTGCCATCATTGCCTCAAAACTTTTCAGTTCTTGCCGTGGATGGTTCACACATTGAAATTGACAGGCATCGAGCTATTCAGTGCTATCTGATCAACCTCGGACAGGTTATCCTGCGCTACGGTGAAAAGGCATATGCCTCTTTGTCCAATAAAGCTTTTCTATCCGGGAAGGATAAAGATGTTATTATTGATAATACGCCAGACGAGTCTGAGGAACCGTCAAATGGGGAGTTACTTAACATCCGGAGCAGTGTAGAAGAATGTCAACTTCTGGCTAAAATGGCTGGTGAATTGCCCGGAACAGAGCCAGTTTTAGCTTTACTGGACGGTACACTGATATTATGGGGATTAGGCCGTCAAACACCTTCCGTTCGACAACTCTTTTTGAATAAAGGGCTTCTCCCCGCCCTGGATAAAATCAAAGCTATTGCCGGCCTGCGCCAGTTATCTCTGGCAAGCTATATTAGCTCTCCCCGCAGCACCGACGTGGTTAATGCGATAAGGATAAGCCTGTGTAAATACCAGATATCCGATTGCAGTCAGTATTGTTTCACAACGGAGTCTACCCAGGAGTGTCAGGCTGTGGGGGGGCTGTTAGACAGGGAACTATTCGGTCGGTTTCTTGACCCAGGAGAAAGAACTCCACTTTTCGTAAGCCCATCGTCCATAGTCAGAAACTACTATGGGGAACACCAGGTATATTTTTTCTATCTTAATGTGGGTGAAGAAATCGCCAGGGTAGAGATTCCATGCTGGATAGGAGAACAATCGACATTGATAGAACTTACGCATGTCCTGGTTTACGACCAATGCCGGCGGGGTCTGGGCTATCCGGTTGCCCTCAGCGAAGCCCATCAACAGGCTGTAGTTACTATGGCAGATAAAGATAATTTCTGGCGGTTAGTCGAGCAGGCACTGGTAGATTATTCTCTACCCGGGCAGGAATCGGCTAAGAGCCGGAGTAAACAAACCCGGTGGCTTTAAGTATTCCTGGTTAGTATTTGAAAATTGCATTACCCAATTTTTCCGGATGACCATTTATTAAAGGGAGCTAGAGTGCTGACAGGTCATCAAGCAACAATATTAAACCATATTTGTGGCTTACCAACAGTGGGTAAACAAGCAAAACCAAAAGATTACTTTTATTCGGGTATTTGCCCGATGTCGAAAACCCCCGTCCCGATGCATCGGGACTGCCCCCTTTACGTAAAGGGGGTTAGCCGTCTGCATATTCGAATAAACAAAAAGCAATTTAATCTTCTGTCTAGACACTATGGGGATTTAAAGGGGGCTACAATCGAAAAAATCGGAGAGATAATCGAATCCAGCATAACTGAGTTTGTTTCCCAGAGCTACGAATTGCATCAATCTCCTCCCTTCGGCAGCCTGGCAAAGACTGCAATAGGATCTCAGGTTGTATTTGCCGTAGTTTATTTTGCTGCTACGCTATCCATCGAGCCCGGCCGCAAACCCGTAGCCCGGGGCAGAGATGAGACCTCATCAGATGATATTTACCGCCAGCACCCTCAATTGGCCCAGCTATTACGCACCGAGTTTCATTCTCTGGTTGTAGGCTACTCAGAGGAGAATACATTATATAACTATCTCCCCCCCTTTCCGGCCCGTATTCATAGCTTTGTGTATCTATGCGACGAGTCAGAGAGGCAACGGTTCAGTAAGTCTCTCGATTTTCTCAGCCTGCTGGTCAAAGCGCCTCAAGGCAGTGATGAGCTAACCGCAGCCTGCTTACGTTACCTTGCAGCTTCCAAAGAAGATAAGCGGGACTTTTTAGTATCAGGAGGGCGGGAATTGTCCAGATTACTGGCCGGCGAACCTCAGCGGCTTAACTCAATATTAAAGAAGATACGGCCATGACCCAGGGATACTCGCAGGAAGGCAAACGTCTGGGCATTGTAGTAGCCGGCTCTCTATCTCAGGGGATAGAGGTAAAGCTGGATAGCCAGGTCTCGATTGAGGACATGGCTGTTGGAAGATATGTTTCAATTGAGGGGAAAAGGAAAAGGTTCTATGGACTTATTACGGATGTTCGATTAGGGGCTATCGACCCCCGTTTCTCAATTAATCCACCGGATATGTCAGACCCGTTTATTGCGGAAGTAGTAATAGGCACTTCTGCATTCGGAACAATAAAAGTATTACCTCGCCTTATATGGGACATAACATCCAGTGCAATGCAGCGGACAAAAACAGTACCCCAGCCCTTTCAAATTGTAAACGAAGCTACGCAAAGGGATATTGACCTTATTTTTGGTCCCGAGGATGAAAAGCGCCTGGTTATCGGCAACCCTCTGGATATGGAAGCCAAACTATGTCTTGACCTGGAACTGTTCGCAACCCTTTCTAACGGTGTGTTCGGTAAATCAGGCACCGGGAAGACCTTTTTTACCCACCACCTGTTAAATGGCTTAATCCAAAAAAGCAAAGCAGTTAGCCTGGTATTTGATATGCATAGTGAGTATGGTTGGTCATGGAGGCCCCAGGGCAGCCATCAGGAATTCAAGGCGTTAAAGCAACTCTTCCCCTCGAAAGTAGCTGTGTTTGCCCTGGATGAGGAGAATTACAGGCGGCGTGGCCTCAGCCCCGATTTTATTGTCCGCATCGGTTACGACCAAATTGAACCTGCTGATATTGCGATTCTTAAAGAGAGCGATTCTTAAAGAGACTTTAAATTTAAATGATTTCCAAGTTGAAACAGTATACAATCTGGAGCGTTATTTCAAAAATCACTGGCTAAACCAATTTTTGGATTTAAAATATCAGGAACTTGGAGATTTAGCTTCAAAAATAGGAGCTCATGAAGGTAATTTACAGGCTGTTCACAGGCATCTTCAAAACCTGCGTCGTTTACCCTTTTTGGTACAGGAAGCCACGGAAGACTCGGTCACA
>JACVQG010000032.1 GCA_015661045.1 Dehalococcoidia bacterium
GCAAAGGGCCTAATCGGGTTATTGAGGGCTTTACCCAGCATCTCCAGTTCCTTCTCCAGAAGGAAACCGGCTACGGCGGGAAGATAGCGGGCTACGCCGACAGTTGAGGCGTGGGCGCGGTGGGTAGTACCGAAGGCATCGTTAACGAATATCTCACCAAGTTTAGCCAGAGACTGAGCAAAACCAGGTTCATTTTTCTCCTCCTCCTTATGGAAGCGAAGATTCTCCAGGAAAAGGATTTCACCGGGTTGGAGTTTTGCTACCATTTTCTCCACAGCTTGACCAACACAATCTGGAGCAATAGGCACTGGCCGTCGGATAAGCTCAGAGAGCCTATTAGCTACTGGCGCCATGCGTAACGACTCAACCACTTTTCCGTCGGGCCGTCCCCAGTGGGAGCAAAGGACTATCTTAGATTTCTGGTCCAGGAGGTAGTTAATAGTGGGTATCGTCGCTGATCTGGCCGGTCCTGGGGTCCTGGGGTAAATTAAAGTCCACCCGCACCAGGATAATCTTGCCCTGAACGACAATATCCCTTATGGTTTTTTTCGGCAAACTTCCCTCTTTTCAGTTTAAGATGGGGTAAAGAGTTAGGCTTTTGTCAAAAGATTTTCCAGCACGTCTTTTATTTTCCTGACCTGTTCGGCGGCTGCGGGAGATGACTGATAAGCGCCCATCCCCTCCCTGTCGGCATTGGCCAGTTCAGGATGATAATCAATAAAACCCAGGATTTCCATATCAGGCAGGCTTTCCCGAATAAATTGCTTGTCAGCTTCTCCCCGGACTTTAGAACCAACTACCAGGCAATGCTTGATGCCCAGGTCTCTGGCCAGAGCCTGTACTGCTCGGGCCGTGCCAACACTCCGTTGACCGGGTTCAACCACTACCAGGAAAGCATCCACGAACTGTGCAGTACCCCGTCCCAGGTGCTCCACACCAGCATCCATATCCATAATCACTACTTCAGAACGCCTCACCAGGAGGTGAGCCAGTAAGCTACGGATAAGGTAAGGGCGCTCTCCGGGCACAGGCAACCACTACCCCCTTGCTTCACAGTCCCCATAGCCAGGAGCTTGATATTGCCATGTTTAAGGCTGAAACGGTCGGGGATGTCATCCACGACAGGATTGATTTTGAAATAGCTGCCGGATTGCCCTGGTTTGGCTCCGGTGCGCTCTTCAATGAGGTCTTTCATTTCAGCGATGGGCACCAGCTTAGCAACCTCTTCCGGAGGTATCCCCAGGCCCATCGCCAGGTTAGCATCAGGGTTAGCATCAATAGCGATAACCGTCTTGCCTTCGGCGGCATAAACCCCAGCCAAAAGGCTCGATAATGTTGTCTTACCCACTCCACCCTTACCAGTCACAGCTAGTTTCATGATTAAATTTTACCTCTTCGGATATATATTACTTGCTTACTAGACTGATTATAGAATGCTCTTGATACGTGGTCAATGGGAAATCAAAAATCATTGACATATTCTAGTTAAAAGTTGATAATCTGGCAAGAAGGATACGATGGACTTAGAACAGTTTACACAGAGTTGGAAAAACTATTTAGGTAGGTTAGCTGCCTGTGGTAGCCACATGGCTATAGAGGTCGAATTCCTCAGATTTATAGAAGAGGCTTTCGGCATAAAACTGAGTAGCGAAGAATATCAGTTCGAGAAAAGGGTGTATAAAGGGCGGATTGATGCTCTGTTAGGCAACCTTGTCCTGGAATTCAAAAAGGACTTTATCAGGGAAAGGCAGGATGCTGAGGATGAACTGGACAAGTACTTCAAGGACTTAAAAAGCAAGCACCCCAGCGCTATTTTCACCGGGGTAGCCACCGATGGCGCCCGGTTCCAGGTCTATGACCAGAATGTGAAGCCCCTCGGAGATATCAGAGATTTACGGCGGGCTAAGCCCGAAGAAGTGCTTTCCTTTCTGGACTCGTTGTTCTTTATCTTCCGGTCTCTACAGACTCCTACTACTTCGAATATCGTGGCTTCGCTCGGTCCTCGCAGCCCGACCTTCATAACTTCACAACAAAACCTTGCAACTCTATTTACCCAAGTCCGGAATGAGCCTGCTGTACAGGTGCGCTTCAATTCCTGGAGAAAGTACCTGCAACGGGTGTATGGAGATGATGTGGGCGATGAGGCCTTATTCCTGAAACATACCTACCTGTCAACCGTTGCTAAATTCATCGCCTTCTTTTTCCGTTACGGGCCCAATCTTCCCAACTCCAGCGATATAGGCGAAGTCCTCACCGGAGTCAGATTCACCCGCGAGGGCATAAGCAACTTTATTGACGACGACTTCTTTACATGGCCCTTAAATGAAAAGATAAAAGCGCCAGGAACTTTCCTGGTACAAAAGCTGGTAACCAGCCTGATGGCCTTTGACTTTTCGGCTGCTAAGCAGGACATCCTCAAAGAGCTATACGAGGAAATACTGGGCCAGGAGGCCCGCCATAGCCTTGGCGAATACTATACGCCGGACTGGCTGGCTGAATACATACTCAGGGAAATGGCAAAGCTGAAGGAAAATCCCGACTGGCGTGTTCTGGACCCGTCCTGCGGCTCTGGCACATTCTTGTTTATCGCCATTCGATTGCTCCGCGACACCCTGGAGAACCTGGGACGACCCGATATACTAAAAAGTCTCCTGCACCAGGTGGTGGGTATGGATGTGCATCCGGTGGCGGTAACCATTGCCCGCACTAACTATCTGTTGGCCTTGGGAGATCTTCTCCAAAATCTACCGGAACCTATCTCTTTGCCAGTGTATCTGGCTGATTCCCTGAGGCCACCGAAACTAACCCAGGCCCTTCATGGAAATGGAGACATCATTTACGAACTCGAGGTGGATAAGAACATCTCCTTCTCTATCCCCGCGAGTGTCGGCCCTCAACTGGACGCGCTAGTGGAAGCCATGCGGGAATTCATGGACACGCCTATCACTCAAGCCAAACCAGCGTACCAAAAAAAGATAGAAGTTTTGCAACCACAACTTAGTGACCTCTCACGTCAGGCCCTCTTGGATAACCTGGAAACATTGCTCAAGCTATATGCTGAGGGCAAGGACACCGTGTGGCTATTCATACTGAAGAATATGCCTCGCCCGCGCTTTATGGAGAATGGTTTTGATCTGCTGGCAGGTAACCCGCCATGGCTCTCCTTACGGTATATCGCCGATGCCCAGTACAGCAAGGAGGTCAAACAGCTTGTCCTAAGGACCTATCGTATCATGGGTCCTAAAAAAGCACACTTGTTTACTCATATTGACCTGGCCCCGCTTTTCTTCGTCCATGCAGCGTTCCTGTATCTGAAAAGGGGCGGGCATATAGCCTTTGTTATGCCCCGGGGCGTCCTCTCTGCCGACCAGTACGCCGATTTCACCTCTTTCCAGTTTATAGGTGAGCAAGCTGTCTGGTTTGCTCTGAAGCAGGTTGTGGACATGGCTCCTGTCCCCAAAGAGCGCGAGGTGACGCCCCTGTTCCGTCAGGCGGCCTGCGCACTCCTGGCCGTGAAGGGTGAAGACACGAAATGGCCGGTGTCTGCTGTGGAGATGGAGGGAAAGCTCACTAGCAAAAACCTGCGTTGGGCCGAGGCGCAGCAACAGTTAAAACTAACAGAGACAAAGCTCAATCGGGTGGGTGGTCGGCTGCTAACGGAAGGCAAATCCCATAGACCACAGGCCCAAAGCTACTATTACGATAAGATCTTTGAAGGGGCCACACTCGTGCCCCGCAACCTTTTTTTTGTACGTGCGGCGGCACAACCGGGACCGCTCAACAGGCCAAATCTGGTAACCGATGAGGAGGAGGCACGGTTGGCCAAGCCCCCTTGGCGCGACATTCGGATGCGGGATGGAGTGGAGGCACCATTCATATTTGCGACTTTATTGGGCGGCGACATTCTCCCTTTTGGCCACGCCCCCTTGCGGCCAGTGGTGCTCCCAGTGGTTGTCCAAGACGGCAGACCGGTACTGCTTAACTACAATACCGCAGTCGAGCAGGCCTACACCTGGTTGGCACGGTGGTTGAAGACGGCAGAGTCCCACTGGCAACAAAATGCTAGGAAAGACGCCAAAGGAGAAGCCAAGATACCGACCTTGTTAGATCAAATAAACTACCGTAAAAAACTTACGGTCCAGTCTGTGAAATCCGGTCATAAAGTTGTGTATAACGCAGCGGGGACGAATGTAGCTGCTTGCGCTTTGAATTTGGAAAAGCTAGGTGTTGTTGATTTGGGAAGTGGTATGGAGATTCTACCACAAGGGTTTATAGTGGACTATATGAATTTCTACTATGAAAGTGAAAGCTTAGACGAGGCACATTATCTGGTGGCTATGCTCAACTCGCCTGTGTTGAATCGCGCTATTAAGCCCCTCCAGGCCAGGGGCCTCTTTGGGGAGAGACACATACAGAGAAAGCCCTTCCTCTTTCCCATCCCGCAATACAATCTAAAACTTGCCAGCCACCGCAAGCTAGCGGAGCTGGGTAAGCAGTGCGAGGAGAAGATGGCAAAACTTTTGCCTGCGCTTCTGCCTAAATATAAGGGCAGTGGGCCGCTACGCACGGAAATACGCAAGCTGCTGGCTGAGGAACTAAAGACCATAGACTGGCATGTGAAGCGACTTCTTTAAGCCCATTTCGTTAGCGAATTGGGATGGAGGTAGTGTCCCCAGTATACAAAGGGCAATTATCTAATGTAAGCAAATATTTTACTTACCTTTGAAGATAGCTCGTTTACATATTGACAGTATGAATGCAGGATGATAGAATTCAGCGTAACTTGCTAGAGTAGATTTAGATTCCAGTCTAGCTTTGGCCAATTTATATAACCGTCTTATTATGTAAAATTATATGAAGGGAGTTTGAGAATGCCCGAATTTTCTGTTATCGGTAAGGATATACCTCGACTGGATGGCGCTGTAAAGGTTAGTGGACAGGCTATATATGCCGCCGACCTGGTAGCGCCGGGAATGCTACATGGGAAAGTCTTACGGAGCCCCTTTGCTCACGCAAAGATACTCAGTATAGACACCTCAAGAGCGGAGAAATTGCCTGGTGTGCGGGCAGTATGCACCGGCAAGGATTTTCCCGGTATCAAATTTGGCTTTTTACCGTCTACGAGAGACCAGTTGCCTATGCCGGTGGACAAGGTACGCTACTTTGGAGAGGGTATTGCTGCCGTTGCTGCCGTAGATGAAGATACCGCAGAAGAGGCCCTTGACCTGATTAAGGTGCAATACGAAGAATTGCCTGCTGTCTTCACCATAGAGGAAGCAATAGCTGAAGGCGCTCCCCTGGTACACGACCACGCTAAAGGCAATGTCACGGCTTCCAACCGTTACCATTATGGCGATGTGGATAAGGCGCTTAAGGAATCGGATTTCGTTCGCGAAGAGACCTTCCGCAGCCAGAGGGTGGTGCAGGGCTTTATCGAACCCCACTCGATACTTGCCAACGTAGATGCCGAGGGCAGGGTGGTTATTCAGGCTTCCAAGCAGAGCCCTTATATTACATGGCGTCACTTCTGCCGCGCAATGAATTTACCTCTGAGCAAAGTAAGGATGATTAACTACTACATAGGTGGAGGGTTCTCAGGTAAGCAAGACCCCTATGACCTGGACTTTGCCTGTGTAAAAATGGCTCAGAAGACAGGACGGCCTGTAAAAATTACGCTCAGTCAGCAAGAGGTACTGGCAGCTCAGAGAATGCGCCACTCCAAGAGGATAACTATCAAGCTAGGGGTAAAAAAGGATGGCACACTGATGGCCTGCGATGCCAAAGCCTATTCCGAGGGTGGAGGTTACGCAGCCGTCGGCGCTCTGAACATCGATATACTCGGTCGTTCCTTTACGTTGCCCTACCGCATGAACAACATCCGGTACGAAGGTTACAGGTTGTATACCAACAAGCCGATATGCGGCGCAGTACGGGGCCAGGCCCAGGTCATCGGTCGCTATGCCTTCGAGTGTATGATGAGCCTGGTGGCGGACGAAATGGGTCTCGACCAGTTGGACTTCCGTTTAAAAAATTCTTACCGTAACGGGGATATTACCTGTAACGGTAGCCATATATATGACTTTGCATTTGTTGAAGCTCTGGAGAAAGTCGGCGAAGGGATTGGCTGGAGGAAATATGCTAAAGAGAAACCACCGTGGAGGGGTATCGGCTTTGGTTCAGGTTCAACCGCCTCCGGTTCCTCCCGTTTCTCGGGCTATACCAGCTCGGCAGCCGTAGTAAAGGTCACAGAGGATGCCACTATAACTGTTGTGCATGGTGGAACCGAGATTGGCCAGGGTATTGACACCGTTGTAGGCCAAATAGCTGCTGAGGTACTGGGTGTGCCTATGGAGGATGTTACTATCGCAGTAGAGGATACCGACCATACTCTCCTGGAGGCGGGTATGTATGCTTCCCGCGGCACCGTCTATGCTGGTAGCGCGGTCAAGGCAGCCGCCGAGGATGCCCGCCGTCAGTTGACCGAGGTTGCAGCCGGGATGTTGAAAGTGCCCGCTGAACAGGTGGATTTTAGGAATCGCCGTGTATTCGATAAAAAGAACCCCGCAAAGGGCTTCAGCCTGCAGGATGTGGTACGCAAAGCCTATTACGATGTTGGCAAGCCTGTGTATGGGCGTGGCTCGTGGACAGCCCCGCGTATTGATTTCCCTGATTTTGAAGGCACCGGTCTGGGGACACACCCCTTCGACTATTCAGCTATAGTCCAGGCTGTTGAAGTGGAAGTAGACCCGGAGACCGGGAAAGTAAAGGTTATTAAAACGGTTGCCGCTGACGAACTGGGGCAGCCCATTAATACTTTGTTATTAGCCGGCCAGTTAGAGGGTAGCAGCCTCTGCGAACAGGGACAGGTCCTGTATGAGGAGATGGTGTGGGATAAAAAGGGCGTGCCTTTGACTGCCGATTTCCTGAATTATAAAATGCCAACAGCCATGGATGCCCCACCTGTTACAACGATTCATATTATATCCCCATCACCTTACGGGCCATTTGGCGCTAAAGGCGGCGGTGAGATCAGCACCAGCTCTTCTTTGCCAGCGTATGCCAATGCCGTTTCGGCGGCTGTCGGTGTGCGCTTTACAGCATTGCCTATAACCCCTCAAAAAATTTGGAAAGCCTTAAAAGAAAAAAACGCAGCCAAGAAACAAAAATAAGGCGAAGTTAAGTTTCTATTGCATTATTCAAGTGGGCCGGTATTCCGGCCCACTTGAATAATGTTTACTCTACTCTCAGAGCAATTATGAAGCACAATAAATAGGTGTAGGGGTGATAACATGGCGCTAGTGTTAGAAGGTATACGGGTTATTGACTGGACTGGTTTTCTTATGGGGCCGCGAGCGGCAGCTCACCTGGCGGACATGGGTGCCGAGGTTATTAAGATTGAAACCCCTGAAATAGGAGAACCCACACGGGGCGCTCGTGGTGGTGTGTTACCCAAACCAAAAGGTAATTTTGTATATACGTGGCACCTGGAAAACCGGGGCAAAAAGAGCATTACAATAGACCTTAAAAAACCCAGGGGCCAAGAAATAGCCCATAAGTTGGTCAAGACTGCCGATGTCTTTCTCTCCAACTTCCAATACCAGGCATTGAGACGGTTTAAACTTGATTACGAGACTCTATCGCAAATTAACCCCCGGGTTATCTATGCCTTCGGGTCAGGCTGGGGAATGAAAGGGCCAGACAAGGACCGTCCTGCTTTTGACTATGCCGTGTTTGCGCGCAGTGGCATGATGGATGCCTTTGGTGAACCTGGAACACCCCCTGTTATGTGCCGGCCCGGCCTGGGAGACCATATCACAGCGGTAACGCTGGCCTATGCGGTCATGCTGGCTTTATACCACCGGGAGCGCACCGGGGAAGGACAGATGGTTCACGCCAGCCTTCTGGGATGCCTGATAGACGCGGGCGCCCTTTCACTCCAGGCCCAGATAAGCACCGATGAGCCTGTAGGTAGAAATGCCCGCAATGATGCCAAGAATCCCCTGTGGAACTTTTATGAGACCAAGGACCATGGCTTCATTCAATTCTCTATGTCCCACTCGGACCACTACTGGCCGGAATTTTGCAAGGTTTTGGGCATTGATAAAAGTGAAAAAGACCCGCGCTTTAACAGCCACGAGAACCGTGAAAATCACTGCAAGGAGCTTATACCTATCATAGACAAAGCCCTTGGCTCGCGGAGCAAAGAGGAATGGATAAAACGGCTAACCGGAACGGATATAGTCTGGGCTTGCGTTACTACCTACACAGAGTTAGCCCAGGACCCTCAGGTCTGGGCAAATGACTATATCGTTAAAGTAAAGAGCGAGAATTATGGCGAGCAAAAAATGGTAGGTATCCCGATTAATCTCAGCAAGACCCCCGGCAGGGTGTCGCCGGAAGCGCCTGAACTAAGTCAGAATACCGAAGAGATTCTCCTTGAACTGGGATATTCCTGGGAGGATATTGGCTCACTTAAGGATGAAAAGGTTATCGGTTAAGGTAATCAACCTGACATATCCTAAGTAAGGTAACATTAAAAGACCCCCCGATTGGTCGGGGGGTCTTTCTATATCGACTCTTCAACGGGATTGCTACAGGAAAAAATTAACCGATAAACAATATAATAAGAAAATAAATAGTCATAACCACCAACCCCAGAGGCACTCCAATCTTAGCCCATTCCTTGCTGGATATTTTTAGCTTTCCCGCTGAAATTATGTTGGGAATATTCCCCGGTATAAGCATCCCACCAGCAACTAATAGACCCATTAATGCACTTTTTATTTGTAATTCGGTCATATTGGGGCTTATCTCGGCTGCGGTAAGGGTGGCATTATCCAGAACAGCAGATACCATATTGACCCAGTACAGTAGGGTGCTTCCCCAATGCGCTACATAGTTATCTATTATAGGCTTGAATCCAGAACCCAGGAACACCAGCGCCATTACAAAAAGGTAGGTTTTCCCTGCTCTTAGCAACACATGAAGTATAGTCTCCGGCTGCTCGTTCTCCTCCACGGATCTACTGGTATCATGATTGCGCGTTAATAAGATAGCAAATATGCCGAAACCAACAATTCCGGGGATTATATACATACCCAGCAGACGAGTTAAAAAGAAGAAGTCGGCGTGGTACGGCTCTCCCCTTAGTTTAGCAATTGCTATCGTAGATAAAGGTTCGCCAATCGGTGTTAAAGCCGCCCCCAGCCCAATGGCGAAACACGCAATTACTACCAGATTTATAGCTTGTTTTCGGTTCAGTCCAAGGCCATGTATTATTTCTACCAAGAACAGAGCGGCTATAATCGCAGTTATTACACTTGAAAGTAAGCCCAGCACTACCACTATTAAGAAAATGAACACGGTAAAGGGAATAATCCGGAGAACCCTTTGAATGCTGTGGTGAACAAATCCTCTGGTATATTTAAATACCATGCCGAAAGCTAACACTGCCAGGCTTATCTTTAAGGGATCGATAAGAGCTTCCTTAATCAACTCCAGATTCATTACCCCGGACACGATAGCCGATAACATGCCCATGATAAAAAGGAAGGCCTCCAGATTCCTCTCTACCTTGTGGGAGAGAAATGGGGCCACGAAGACGTACTCATATTCTATTGTGCAGGAAGAATATGACGGCTAATTCTTCCATTTAAGTC
The DNA here is from genome assembly GCA_015661045.1 of Dehalococcoidia bacterium. Classification (GTDB taxonomy): domain Bacteria; phylum Chloroflexota; class Dehalococcoidia; order JACVQG01; family JACVQG01; genus JACVQG01. The sequence goes on from JACVQG010000032.1 coordinate 9,660, forward strand.
AAGATGGCATAGTAATCCTACTGGTTATTATGAGAGAAATTATTTACCTGGCGAAGCCGTTGAGGTGTATTGAAAAAAGAATAGCTAATACCTTCTATCTGGGGTATTTACTTCTCAGATAGAAGGTACTAGCTGCCGATACTCCCCAATGCCGGAGAAATTTTTAAATGTGACCTGATTTAGGGGTTCTCCTTCTTAGATAGAAGACCACACCACCTATTATCGCCAGTACCGCTACTATCCCTATAATCAGCGCAATTGGAGGTTTAGATGGCGGTGTCGGCGCTGGCGGAGTAGCCGTTGGAGCTGGTGTTGGCGCTACCGTCGGCGCTGGCGTAGGCGTCGGCGGAACGGGTGTAGGAGCTACCGTCGGCGCTGGCGTAGGCGTCGGCGGAACGGGTGTAGGAGCTACCGTCGGCGCTGCAGTAGGCGTCGGAGCGGGTGTTGGCGCTACCGTCGGCGCTGCAGTAGGCGTCGGAGTTGGTGTGGGAGGAATAACTGGCGCGCTCGTAACCGTGAAGTTTCCCAACTGACGGTCGATGAGAACACTATATGAACCAGCTTTAGGCTGTACTGTGAAGGAACCCGGTACGGTAGCCTTTGCCGGTACACGAAGCACGAGGCTGGATTCCACTAAATTGTTCAATCTTAGCGTTGCGTTGTAGTCCTCTGCCTTATCAGTAAGATTGGCAACCTGGAATTGAATTGTGATACTCTGACCTTCCTGGGCCTGGGCAGGGCTAATCTTCAGGTTGTCTATTCTGAATGTAGCTGGCGGGATCTGCGGGCTTCCGGCAATGGCCCATACAGAGAAGTTCTGAGGAGTAGCGCTATAATAGACGCGGGCTGCGTCCTCTTTTAACCATTTAGCTACGAATGGCGTCCATGTTTTATCGGCTTCATTATAGCGGATGAACCGGACAGCCCACGGGTGAATGTTATTGGCTTTCAACCAACTCTTCTCCACAAAGAACGTAACGTGGTTTGCCACAAGGTCTTCTTTATTGAAATTAGGAGTGAGCCGCAGGTAAGCGCTTACTACTTGCCCCGACTCCAAGGGAGGCGAGCCAGCGGGTCTTTCGGCAATGTCCTCAACATTGATGTGGGCGCCGGGAATTACCTTGCTAAATTTGGTGAGAATTTTGTCTATTGGCGCCGGTGAACCCGTCTGCGCCCACCCACCTACCCCGGCAGCCGGCGCTTGTTCCCTTGTA
>JACVQG010000302.1 GCA_015661045.1 Dehalococcoidia bacterium
CCGCCAGCACCCTCAATTGGCCCAGCTATTACGCACCGAGTTTCATTCTCTGGTTGTAGGCTACTCAGAGGAGAATACATTATATAACTATCTACCACCCTTTCCAGCCCGTATTCATAGCTTTGTGTATTTGTGCGATGAGTCAGAAAGGCAACAGGTCAGTAAGTCTCTCGATTTTCTCAGCCTGCTGGTCAAAGCGCCTCAAGGCAGTGATGAGCTTACCGCAGCCTGTTTACGTTACCTTGCAGCTTCCGAAGAAGATAAGCGGGGCTTTTTAGTATCAGGAGGGCGGGAATTGTCCAGGTTATTGGCCGGCGAGCCGCAGCGGCTTAACTCTATATTAAAGAAGATACGACCATGACACAGGAATACTCGCAGGATGGGAAACGCCTGGGCATTGTAGTAGCCGGCTCTCTATCTCAGGGGATAGAGGTAAAGCTGGATAGCCAGGTATCGATAGAGGATATGGCTGTTGGAAGATATGTTTCAATTGAGGGCAAAAAGAAAAGGTTCTATGGACTTATTACGGATGTTCGATTAGGGGCTATCGACCCCCGTTTCTCAAGTAATCCACCGGATATGTCAGACCCGTTTATCGCAGAAGTTATAATAGGCACTTCTGCCTTCGGAACGATAAAAGTATTACCCCGCCTCATATGGGACATAACATCTAATGCAATGCAGCGGACTAAAACAGTACCCCAGCCCTTTCAAATTGTAAGCGAAGCTACACAAAGGGATATTGACCTTATTTTTGGTCCCGAAGATGAAAAGCGCCTGGTTATCGGCAACCCTCTGGATATGGAAGCTAAACTATGTCTTGACCTGGAACTGTTCGCAACCCTTTCCAATGGTGTGTTCGGTAAGTCAGGCACCGGGAAGACTTTTTTTACCCACCACCTGCTAAATGGTTTAATCCAAAAAAGCAAAGCGGTTAGTCTGGTATTTGATATGCATAGTGAGTATGGTTGGTCATGGAGGCCCCAGGGCAGCCACCAGGAATTCAAGGCGCTGAAGCAACTCTTCCCTTCAAAGGTAGCTGTGTTTGCCCTGGATGAGGAGAATTACAGGCGGCGTGGCCTCAGCCCCGATTTTATTGTCCGCATCGGCTACGACCAGATTGAACCTGCCGATTTAGAAATACTCAGGGAAACGTTGAACCTGAATGACCTTCAGGTTGACGCTATATATAGAATTAAACACCGATTAAACAAAAAGTGGTTAACAGAATTTTTAAGTCAGGGAGATCAGGGCAATATAGGTACTTTGGCAAACCAATGGCGAGAGAATGAAAGTAATTTGGAAGCGGTTTACCGTCGTCTGACCAAGTTACGAAACCTTCCCTTTGTTGTACCCGAAGCCACGGAGGACTCTGTCACCCAAATATTACACCGGCTGGAGGCAGGGATAAGCGTTGTGCTGGAATTTGGCCGCTACCGGGATTTTACGTCTTATATTCTGGTAGCAAACCTGCTTACCCGGCGGATTTACGATAAATACCGGGAGAAAACTGAGGGTGCAAAAGGAGACTCCGAACGGCCTCGGCCTCTGGTTATTACCCTCGAAGAGGCCCATAAGTTTTTAAGCCCGGAGTTAGCCCGGCAGACGATATTCGGAACTATAGCCCGGGAAATGCGTAAATATAACGTAACCCTTTTAGTTGTGGACCAGCGCCCCAGCGGTATTGACCCCGAAGTGCTATCGCAGTTGGGCACTCGCGTCGCTTTTCGCCTGGATGATGTAGCTGACATTGATGCAGTGCTTTCCGGCAGCGAGGACAAATCGGAACTCAAAACAGTTCTGTCACGGTTAGAAACCAGACAGCAGACTCTGGTATTCGGACATTCAGTTCCCATGGCAGTGGTAGTGGAGGTAGAGCCTTATGGCTCGCCAGACTATTACCGGAAATTTGGCTTCCGGGATGCCGCCGAGATAGGTAAGCAGGTTACAAAAGATATCGAAGAACTGTTCTAGGTATACCGGTCTGGAAAACCATGATCAATTAAAAAGGAGGAATAATGAAACCGCTTGAATACATGGCCAGGTATAACCACGAACAACTGGTCTATTGTTCCGATAAAGGCGTGGGATTAAGGGCTATTATAGCTATTCATGATACTACTCTAGGGCCTTCCCTGGGTGGTATTAGAATGAGGCCATACATTACCGAGGATGAGGCTGTGCTTGATGTTCTAAGACTGTCCCGGGCTATGACCTATAAAGCGGCGGTTGCCGGATTGCCTCTGGGTGGTGGTAAGGCTGTAATCATTGGAAATCCTGCAACCGATAAAACTGAAGCTCTTTTCCGCTCGATGGGTAGATTTGTACAATCGTTGAATGGACGCTATATAGCGACCGAGGATGTGGGCATAACCGTCCAGGATATTGAATGGGTAAGTCAGGAAACGGAACACGCTGTGGGCTTGCCCGTATCTCAGGGCGGTAGCGGCGATTCATCACCGCCTACATCTTTCGGTGTCCTTCAGGCAATGAAAGCCTGTGCGGCCGAAAAGCTGGGATCGGACTCTCTAAAGGGACGGACAATTGTAATCCAGGGGTTGGGCAAGGTTGGCTATCATCTGGCAGAGCTACTTCACGAGGAAGGGGCGAGGATAATGGCTACCGATATAAATCCTCAAGTTGTGGAAAGAGCCATAAAAGAGATCCACATAACCCCTCTTGACACAGAGGGAATCTATGATGTGGTAGGCGATATATTTTCACCCTGTGCCTTCGTGGGAGTTTTAAATAACAAAGCCATCCCAAGACTCAAATGCCCCATAGTATGCGGTTGCGCTAACAACCAGCTTCTGGAGGAGGCCGACGCGCTGCGGCTGGAGCGCCGGGGTATCCTT
>JACVQG010000303.1 GCA_015661045.1 Dehalococcoidia bacterium
AGAGACAACAATGAAGAGCACAATCAGCACCAGCGTGAACTGAAGCAATGTCTTCTCGATTCCTCGCCGGGTGCGGAATACAGTCTCCGGGGAGCCAAAGATACCGCCAAGTCCGCCTCCCTTAACCTGAAAAAGAACCACAAAAATTAGCGCTAACGATACCAGTATCTGAGCAATATTTAAATAGGTTACCATTTTCACTCCTGGCCCGAATTAAGTTTCGGGTTTATTATATCATTTCTGGGAAGATATTTTATCCAGTTTATCTTTAATTAAAACATTAACCACCTGGGGATTGGCCCTCCCTTTAGATAGCCGCATCACCTGTCCCACCAGAAAGGTAATCGCCTGAGACTTGCCCGCTTGATAGTCGGACACAGCGGCGGGATTTTGAGATATGGCCTGTTCCACAAAGTTGTCGATATCCGAGGTCTGGCTGATTTGGCCAAGGCCCTTTTTAGCCACTATTAGATTGGCTGGCTCTCCTGTATTGAACATTTCCTCGAACACTGTTTTAGCAGCCGAACCACTAAGGCTACCATTTTCCACCATGTCTATCAGATCCGTTAGTTGGACAGGTTTGACACGGGTAGAATCTATCTCGCTGTTAGTCGTTTTCAAAAGACGGTTGAACTCTCCCAGAAGCCAGTTGCTTACGAACTTGGCCCGTTTATCGCCTTTATTATTGTCCATCAAACATGCCTCAAAGTAGTCGGCCATAGCTTTGGAGGCGGTTAGGATTTGAGCGTCATATAAAGGCAATCCATACTGAGCCACAAAGCGAGCCTTCCGGGCCTCGGGCAGCTCGGGGAGACGAGTACGTATCTCTTCGACACGGTCTCCGGTAAGGGTCAACGGCGGTAAATCAGGCTCGGGGAAATAGCGGTAGTCGTGAGCTTGCTCTTTGCTCCGTTGGGATACCGTTATCCCCTTATCCTCCACCCAGCCCCTGGTCTCCTGCGCAATTGTGCCGCCGGACTCAATTACTTTTTGTTGCCGTTCCGCCTCATACTCCAGAGCGCGATAGACGGCCCTGAAGCTGTTCATGTTTTTAACTTCCACTTTGGCTTTGGGCAACTCCTGGACTCCTCTGGGCCTGATGCTTATATTGGCATCGCAACGGAAGCTGCCTTCCTCCATATTCCCTGTGGACACACCCAGGTATTGGAGTATGCTCCGCAGCATTATCAGGTACTGACGGGCTTCCTCCGCCGAGCGCATATCGGGGGCGCCGACTATCTCCATGAGGGGCACACCGGCGCGATTAACATCTACCAGGCTATAGGTCTCGCCTGCCGGTGAAGAACGGTGGTTAAGCTTGGCGACATCTTCTTCCTGGTGTACCCGGATGATGCCTATCTGTTTCTCTTTACCGTTAGTAATAACCGGCAGCCAGCCGTTTATACCTATCGGAGCATCGTATTGAGAGATTTGATAACCTTTCATCAAATCTGGGTAAGGGTAGTTTTTGCGGTCGAATTTGGTATATTCGGCAATTGTACAGTTGAGGGCCAGGGCGGTCATAACGGCATATTTGATTGCCTGTTCATTGATGACTGGCAGGACACCCGGCATCCCCAGACAGACCGGGCAAACGTGGGTATTGGGTGGCGCTCCATTGTAATCGGCGGAGCAACCACAGAACATTTTGCTTTTGGTTAGAAGCTGGACATGGACCTCCAGCCCGATGACGATTTCATATTCCACTGACATAACTCTCTTTGCCAGTATATCAAGGAAGGTGTGTGTTGGCAATACAAGGGCGGTTCGTAAATCCACCGCCAATAAAGTCTTGGTAAAGGAGCAATATCTTCACCAGTTACTCCGCTGTTTAATGATTAATGACAACTAACGCCTATTGTCCGTCATACCCACGAAAGTGGGTATCCAGAAGACGGGGGACTGGATTCCCGCCTGCGCGGGAATGACAATATAGGCCCATTGCAGCCGTCTCCAACATTTTTGATGGTGGATTCAGGGGTTCGTAAATCGCCCCTACGGGATATGACCTAACCCCTGGCTCCTTCCCTGGCAGAGAAAGAATTGAAGCCCACGGGCAGACATGGGGGTCTGCCCCTACGGGGATTCGGTTATAATATTTTTATTGCATCATTTATGCGTTTAAGACATCGTTCTTTGCCCAGGACGGACATGGTCTGGAAGAGGGGTGGGGCGGCAGTGCGTCCGGTGGTAGCTGTCCGCAACAGGCCGAAGAAATCTCCTGTCTTAACTCCTAACTCCTCAGAAAGAGGCCGTAGCAGGTTTTCCAGGGTAGCCGGCTCAAAATCAGGCAAAGCCGCTAGCTTTTTGACGCTTATATCCAAATAGGAGCGCGCTTGCTCTGCAGTCAGGTGCTTACCCAGCAATAATTTGGAGTCATAAACCAGGTTGTCTATATAGAAGAACTCAGCCAGCTCCGGCACCTCTTTCAAAGTCCGCGCCCGCTCCTGGACTAAAGGGATTAGCTTCAGCAGATATTTTTTATCAAGCGGCCGTTTCACAGAAGGGGGTAAACTTTGTTCCAGTACGGGCATTGCTCTACCGGCCAGGTCGGCGGGGTTAAGTTGACGGATATAGACCCCGTTCATCCAGTTAAGTTTCTCCTGGTTGAATATGGCCGCTGTCTTGCTGATTCTGTCCAGGGAGAATTGTTTTATCAGCTCGTCCCGGCTGAAAAGCTCGGTGTGGTCGTCCAGCGCCCACCCTAATAAAGCCAGGAAGTTGATAATGGTCTCTTGCAGATAGCCCATGTCTTTGTATTCCAGCAAACCTGTGGCGCCGTGGCGCTTTGAAAGCTTGGAGCGGTCGGGGCCTAAAATCATCGGCAGGTGAGCGAACTCCAATGTTTTGGTGTGCTGGAAAGCCACTCCTCGGCCCGCATCACATGGGAAATCTCCATCCGATGGTCGTCGCAGATATTGGCGAGATGATAAGTAGGAAAGCCATCGGATTTTAACAGGACAAAATCGTCCAGGGTGGCATTCTCAAAGGAGACATCACCCCATATCAGGTCGTTAAACCGGGTCTGGCCTCCTGCTGGTGTCTTGAAACGAACCACCGGCGTCAGGCCCT
>JACVQG010000304.1 GCA_015661045.1 Dehalococcoidia bacterium
GGTGAAAGGCACCTCTATGATAGATGCATTCATTGACGATGGTGACATAGTCCTCATGGAGCCAGTTAAAAACATAAATAATGGGGATATGGCGGCTGTCTGGTTAAAAGACGAAAAAGAGGTAACTCTTAAAAGGGTTTATAGAGAGAAGCAGCGTATTCGTCTTCAACCCGCTAACACCCAGATGAAACCAATATATACGAAGCCTGGAAATGTTGAAATTCAAGGGAGAGTCGTGGGTGTCATCCGCCGGGTAACCTAAACCAGGCAGTGTACCAGTAATGAATCTCGAATTTATCAAGTGGAAAATTATAGATGTAAATTATCAGGTTAAAGAAAATTTGATTTTTATGTTCCTACAAGATAAAGTATATACGATGTGTGTAATGAAGGATTGGTATAGCCGAATTTGGCGATGGGATTGCTTAAAACTATACGGCGAGAAACATGCTATCCAGGGAGGATATGAATGCTATTAGCGAAATTTCAAGCCGTAGGCCGGGACCTCTTTGCCAAAGGCATGATTTCATCCAATAACGGCAGTATGAGTATACGCTCTGGGGATAAGTTAGTTATAACCCGGCGGGGCAGTATGCTGAACAACCTGGGTGAACAAGATATCATCGAAACAGGTATTAATAAAAATGATAGGGCTACGCCATTAGCTCCCACTGAACTAGCAGTACATCGTAGTATCTATCGGCTAACGCCAGCTCTAGCTGTTATATATGCTCATCCACCCCACGCTATTGCCCTATCCCTTACCGAACGCAAGATAATCCCTAACGATGTGGAAGGTTCCAGTTTGCTGCCGAACATACCGGTAATTGCACCGAGAGAAAAAGCTAAAAATTTAGAGTTAGCTAACGAAATAGCAGAGGCTCTTAAGAATGATCGAATTATCATGGTATGTGGACATGGCTGCTTTGCAGTAGGGCAGTTACTGGAGGAAGCTTTCCATTGCACTACGTCTTTTGAAGATAGCTGTCGTATTATCTGTTTGTTAAAGTCGCTGGGTTCGAAACCAGCCGTGAAGGTTTAGTTTGAAATAACAAAATGGAATAATCACACCTCCTTCCCGATATACCGGGAAGGAGGTGTGATTTATATCTGATGCGATAACCGATTAAATTAGTCTGAGGATGGAATGGGGCGTGGCTCCTGTATTGTCATAGGTTTTGAGTGGCACTGGATACCGCCCTTCGCATTTGTATCTTTTGCCAAGTTGATTCGCCAATTGTATTACCTCCTTTATTTCTTCGCCTGAGCTTCTTTTAATATCATGGGTTGATTGCAACAACTGATGGTTCCGTCACCCCCGCGGGTTACAATAAACTCGGTGCCACATTTGGTGCAAACATATCTTTTGCCTACCTGGTTGGGCATTACTACTTTCCTCCACCATACAGATTCATAAGTAAGACGGCCTGTTTAATAACAACGGCCCTTATCTTATCGGCAGTATTATAATTGAGAGTAAGATTGCATGTCAACACAGTTAACGGGTTGGTAAAGTTCAATCGTGCTATTTCCATTAGGCACTCTCCCCTGTATGTTCCGTGACAGGCGTAAGGAAAGCATCAATAACAGGCTTACTTTTCTTTCCGGGGTCTGGTAACGGTCTAGGGTGCAAACTCACTTCGTAATCAATGTCAGGGAGCCTCGTGTCTCTGACTATATCGTTCCAATCCTTGAAAGGGACTACCTTACTCATAGCTTGAGCGGGCGGTATATCCCCGATACCTTCATGTTGCTTGAAGAAATTGTAGTTGACTAGCCAGCCACCCGTTAACAACTTTATGAACGGGTTGGTCTTATAATGGGCATGAACCTCAAATCGCTACCTGATTAATATTTTTCTATTTAAGAACACATAAAAATCCGCTACAATATAGCATGGAGGCCGAAAATGAAAAGCTTAAAAAGAACACTGTGGTCAATATTATTGCCCTTGTTTTTATTAACGATAACGAGTTGCGGTGGATTGATACCGCCCTCCACGGCAACTGAAAATACGAATCCCACGCCCGTTCCAATAGTGCAGACAACATCCGCTACACCGCTTGTACCACCGGCTACCCCACCGTCTGTGGTGTATGTTCCGCCAAATATTGTGGATGTGGTTTCTAAAGTAAGGCCGGCGGTTGTTTCCATTGTTACTCAATCGGTGTCGCAGAGTTTCTTTTTTGGCGATGTCCCTCAAAGGGGCGCTGGCTCAGGCATTATATTCACTTCTGATGGGTACATTCTAACGAACAATCACGTAGTTGATGGCGCCCAGAACATAACAGTTGTGTTACCGTTCAGTTCGGCTTTCCCGGATGGCGAATCGTTTCCCGGCAAAATTGTAGGCGCGGATAGCCTTACCGACCTGGCGGTAATAAAAGTGGACGCCAATAATCTACCCACGATACCGTTTGGAGATTCGGAGAAATTGCAGCTCGGGGAATGGGTGGTCGCTATCGGCAATGCAGAGGACTTGCCGGGCGGACCAACGGTAACCCAGGGTATCGTTAGCGCCCTGGGGCGCTCTATTACAACATCCGATAGAATTACCCGTAACGAGCTTATCCAGACTGATGCCGCTATAAATCCGGGTAACTCAGGTGGGCCTCTGGTGAATATGGCTGGTGAGGTTGTAGGTATTAACAGCGCTATACTTGCCAGCGCCCAAAATATCGGATTTGCGGTTAGCTCGGCTACCGCTGTACCGGTACGGGATCAGTTAGTAAAATATGGCAAGGTTACCTGGCCCTGGTTGGGTATCTCGGGGGCTACCCTCACCACGGCTATTGCTGCGGAACGTGGTCTTTCGGTTACCAAGGGAGTGCTCCTGGATTCTGTGTTTCGAGGCAGCCCGGCTGATAAAGCGGGACTGAGGCGCAATGATGTGATAATTGCTTTCGGCGCTGATAAAACCAATACCATTGAGCAACTTCAGAAAGCCATTAGAAAACGCCAGGTAGGCGATAAAGCAGATATTACTTATATCCGGGGAAAAGATACCCAGACTGAATCCGTAGGTTTAGGAGAGATGCCAGCGCAACCAAAATAATAGAGTAACGGGTTATAAAATATATCCCGATCTCAGGCTCACGTGTAGCGGATTGTTAGAAAGTTTTAACTGCCTATGTACTAAAAGAGGATGTGAGTACTTCTCCTAACATCTTTCGGTCTTTCATTTCAGTAACGATGATATCTCTTTTTCCTTCGCGCATCATCTCCAGATAGCCTTTTAGCAACTTCCGAACAACCTTGTTACGGCGCACAAAGTCGCTGAAAAAAGCAACTATCTCAACACCAACTATTTTTAATGTGTCTGGGTCTACCCTGTACATTACATCGTCTAAAAGAGGTTCAGTAATGGCATGCCTGGATTCTCCTATAGTGATAGTTAATAGGTCTGCTTCAGGATTATAATCTAGTGTAACTCCTTCAGTCATGATGCGATCGGATATATCGAAGTTAATCCTGTTGATTTCCTCTGCATCCAGGGGCTTTACCGCTTCCATATCACCCTCCCATCCTTTGCTATTTTGCTGGTGAAAAAGGCTGTCTTAATAAAGCCTTCACCTTTAGTACTCGAACCTTCATATTTTATCACCACGAACAACCAGAGTTTGAAAATCTACCTTCGACAACGCCTGTACGATAAAGGTAAGTATGATTATTGTCCGCTTCAATTTCTATATCCGGATCTTCCACTACCTTTTTGATAGCTTCAATATGGCCTGCCATCTCTGGATGTCTCGTTAGATGACGTTCAAAGTTGGAGCGGCTATATCTTACTGATCGTCCCTTTCGGTCTCTTAAGTCCAAAATAAATTTATTACCCTGGGTTTCGGACAAAGCCAACCTCTAAAGAATACTTTACCATATTATCACGTTGATGCAAAC
>JACVQG010000305.1 GCA_015661045.1 Dehalococcoidia bacterium
AAAGAAAATTGTTGGGAGTTCAAAAAGTGCGGCAGGCAACCGGGTGGTGCGAAGGTGGGTGAACTGGGACTCTGTCCGGCATCTACCGAAATCTCAGCCGAAGGTGTGAACGGTGGGAAAAAAGGGGGCCGGTTGTGCTGGGCTGTTAAAGGGACATTCTGCGGCGGTAAGGTACAGGGCACGTTTGCCCAAAAGCAACTTTCGTGTATGACATGTGAATTCTTCAAGAAGGTCAAAGAAGAAGAAGGTACAGGCAAGTTCATACTGTTGAAGCCAGGACAAAAAGTTGGGGTTGGTGTGTGAAACAGGTTTTACCGGAGCAGTAATTCTTTAACGGTTATTGGTATTTTATAAGGGCAAAAGCAAAGGTTAAACAATTTGATGTATCGAGAGTCCTGGCGTCGGTTAAGAAGATGATCGGGACGTGTTCAAGGCAACCGGCCAGGCAATAACGGAGTAAAAAAATGGACGATCAGGAATACTGTTATCTAAAACGAAAAGTGTTGACCAGAACGGGGATTGACCTGGATAGCTATAAAAGCCAGCAGATGCGGCGGCGATTGGAAAACCTCGTGTTCAGCAATTCATGCAGTGTCGTACAGTATTGTGAAAAGCTACAAATTGATCCCGATGTTTTGAGAAAGCTCCAGGATTTCCTGACGATAAAGATTTCCTGACGATAAATGTTTCCGAGTTCTTCCGGGATATAAATCAGTTTGAACTGTTGAAAAACACAATGTTACCAGAATTGTTAAAACGTAACTATAAGCTCAATATCTGGAGCGCCGGATGCTCTCATGGCGCAGAGCCTTATTCCCTGGCGATTATCCTGGATGAGATTTCTCCCGGACATAACCACCGGATTCTGGCTACCGATATAGACGAGGGTGTTATGGCCCGCGCTACCAACGGAGGCCCCTATTCCCCGAACGACACGCGGAATGTTAGTAAGGTACGCCTTCAGAAATATTTTTCGGAGTCAGCAGGTGGTTACCAGGTAAGGGATACCCTAAAAAATAGAGTGGAATTCAAGCATCTTAATCTCATTGGTGAGCATTTCGAAACTGGATTCGACCTTATTATATGTCGTAACGTAATAATCTATTTCACCGAAAAAGCGAAAAACAATCTTATCGAGAGGTTTTGCAGGTCAATCAAGGACAAAGGTGTTTTGTTCCTGGGAGCAACCGAGACCCTGGCAGTGGCGCCCGGCCGTGGTTTGGAACGGCTTGGCATATGTTTTTATCAAAAGGAAACAATAAATATCCGGGAGTTAGCTCCCCTTAGAGTGCCTGTTCATGTATGAGACGGAGCTTCGAAAGTCCAAAGGACATCAATTCCGGTCCCTGTTATAGCACCGGTCTCACGGCAATACGCGCCAAATGCACCCAATGCGGAAAGGAATTCTGGTCGGGATGGTATCCGGAATAAAGGCGCCTGAAAACCAGCGCAGTTATACCGGAATCTCCCTAACCTCCCGCCTATGGGGTCTACGCCTGCTTCTTAGAGCAACTCTTTAAATAGGCCTTCAAATTTCTTCATAAGTTGTTCCCGGTATTCCGGACTGATCCGCGTCACAGGGTAAAATTCCTTCCGCCACTCAAAAGGCCGGCAGGCATCTATTACGCACCTGGAGCCAAACAGCGGCTTCGGCGGCACCTTTACCTTTGCCTTTTCCTCCGGAGAGATAGTCGGGTCCGCTGAGTTGCTCGGACAGCGCGGCAGTATCTGTAAAGAACGCTCAGGGATAGAGCGGGTCGACACCGCCCATATAACCTGGCTCAGGTCGGATGGGTCAATATCTTCATCTACTACAACTGTATATCTGCCAAATGCGCCGGTGGCCTGGGAGGCAATCAAACCTGCCTGTTTAGAATGGCCGGCATACATCTGTTGAATAGATACCGTAGTAAAGTACCAGGATCCACCCTCGTCATGGTTCCACACACCCTTCACTCCGGGGACACGCGCAGCTTCCAGGGTATCCCATACACCACCCGAACGGACAAAACATACGGGTAAACTGTAATCTTTGGGTGGAGCTGCCGGCGTTGCGCAAGTGAGGATCGGATTGTTCCGGTGAAGAACAGTTTTTACACGCACTACCGGCTCCGGAACCGGTTTAAGACCCAGATTGGCATAATATCCCTGCCACTCACCGAAAGGCCCTTCATCTATCAGCTCGCCAGGAATACACTCACCTTCAATGATTATCTCCGCATGGGCGGGCAACGGCAGCCCTGTATACGGCCCTTTGATGACCTCTATCGGCTCACCCTTGATTCCTCCTGCATAATCGAACTCAGAAGTACCCCAGGGCAGTTTAACAAGGGCCGCAGCCCATAAAGCGGGGTCTACCCCGATTGCGATAGCAACCGGCATTGCTTGCTTCCTCTCGAAATATTTGTCCATAATCATCCTGCCGTCTTGCCCTTCGAGGATGTGCAGGGCAACTCGGTTGCGGTCAATTACCATAGAACGGTAAACCCCCAGGTTTACCCATCCGGTATCAGGGTCTTTCTGAATAATAGCGCAAGCTGTTCCAATGTAACGTCCGCCATCCAGCTCATGAACCTTCGGAGACGGGAATATGGTAACATCTATATGCTCCCCGCTGAGCACATTCTCCTGGACCGGGCCGGAGCTCACTACTTTCGGCGCTACGGAATGATGGCTTCGCATCTTGGCTCGCCATCTTTGTAACAAAGGCATGAGTTCCATACTGCCTTCTAAAGGTATATCCAGAGCCATGGCCAGGCTCCTGGGCGAATTCATCAGACCGCATAGGGTTCGGAATCCCCTGGGATAACCTGGAATATCGTCAAATAACAGGGCGGGCATTGGTTTCTTGCCCTCACGAGCTACAATTTCAGCGATACCACCCATCTCGAGATTCCAATCTACTCCCGAGATATGTTTGACTCCACCATCATTTTCCACCAACTGCAACCACTCACGAAAACCCTTGTAGACCATTTAAACTCCTTATTTGCTTTATAGAAGTCTGTGGGACGCACAGACCTGATCAACTTAAAGTTTGAATAAGTATTTTGTCTTATTTATTAAATTCACGGGCTGATGAACATAATACAGAAGGTCACATATCTAAATTTACACGATGCTCAATAATACGCAAACTGCCTCCATTATGTCAACTTTTTGCAATCTCAACTAATTCCAAAAAAAAGCGCCGTTAGCGATTGTAACGGGTATAGGGGTTTGAGTCAAGGCGCTAATGGGAAAAAGTGAAGATTTAGAGCGTACTGAATCCGCTACAAAATATAAATGAGGGATTGTTTTGTAATGGGACGTCTTACACATGTGCAAGACGTCCCATTACTGGGGAATTTTTTATTCGCTTTTTTCCGCGTGAAAGGTAATGTCATATTAATTATCGGGCGCTCCGGCCTGAATC
>JACVQG010000033.1 GCA_015661045.1 Dehalococcoidia bacterium
GGAGCTATTTCATCAAAGTCGAAAAGCCAGGACTCGAAATCGGGTATATCCAGTATCGTTGGCGAATCTTCAAGCAGCGACTTATTTCCTATAAAGGGCTTGTCGTCCAGTTGGGGATAACCTTCCGGTGGAGCATCCTGTACCGGGTCATCATAAAATAAAGGCTCCCACAGTTCAAACGCCGAAGGTATTGGGTTTCCCATCCTGGCATTCACCCTGGCTGCCTCCGCCAGCACCTGCTGAACAGCCTCCAGCGGTACTCTGGCTAACGTGCCAACCCCGGATTGAAGTTCTTCGATAACTCGCTTAACATCACCGGGGTCCGGTATGATGCGGCCCCAGGCATCCTTGATACCATAACTGTCTTTGTGTAGCACCGACGCAAACTTCACTGAGCCGCCTTGATGGCGACGAACCACAATCGCCATCTGTGCCCCGACACCATCTATTATGCTCAGATAAGCCGCCTGGAGTGGATGCACAAAGAGTGGCCGGGTGATGTTCTTCCCGGGGCTGGTCTCCAGGTTTCGGATAGTCACCACCATTTCGGCTTGTTCCGCCGGCTCCCTCAGGAAATCAGATAGCCTCTTGAGGGCTCTTAGATCCCTGCGGTCACCCCTATCCACCAGGAAATTTATCGCCACATCCCTGACGTCAGGACTGAGGTAATGGAGAAGGGACCTGAAGAGGGGCAACGCCTGTTCCCCGGGCTGGGCTGCTATATCTTTCAACAATGCCAGCCTTTCCAGAGGGGAAAGGACCATGATATATTTGATAACCTCTGTTATCATGTCCTCACTGGTTTCCGGGTTTTGGGCGGTCAGAGCCAGTAATTCCAGGAGACTCCCGTAAGCATCTTTTATAGTGGACAGGAAAATGCTCCGCGCTTCGTTCTCTCCTTCATCAGGCCATCCCAGACACTGATGAGCTACAAGCCGGATTACATCTGGCGCCTCCCGTTCCTCGGCAATGCGTTGTAAATAGGCCGGGCTGTCTTCCCCGGCAAAACCGATGAGTAGCTGTAACGCAAGTTCGGGAATTTTGATTGCTCCCGCAATCAGCCGCCGGGTTAACAACTCAGGGATCCTGTTCCGTTTCGCCCAGGCCTTACGCAGGACTTTCTCCCTATCAGACTCAGATAGGTCAGGGTCTTCTAACGCCTCCAACGCACCGAGCAATTCTGCATCTCCGGGATGTGGCACGTTCGATATTTGGTTTGTGTACGGCTTCGCCCTGCCTTTTGTGGCGGGCAGTGTCGGGGGTGTTGTAGCCAGGAACTCCTGCTCCTTTAGCCCCAGAGCGGACTTCAGCTTGTTCACATCGTAGGTCACATCACCTTGCGTTTTCCGGTGTTCATCGCGGTTTTCGAAGTCCTTTAACAGAGCTATAACTTTGGCCCTGCCCCGTTTAGTCTTTACTGCCTGCCTCGGCGTCTGACCGTCCAGGGCGGGCACAGGCTCATCTAGCCAGCGCTGATAGTGCTTGTCCATAAGCCCGGCAAGCAGCTTCCTCTCGGTTGCCCGTGGCAGCTTTTTCTCCGTTCTTGGGGTGGATGCCTCCTTTTTTGGCTCTTTGAGCCACCGGTCAACACTTTCTTTGGAGTCGGCCACGTGATTTATAGCGTCGCTGCAACAGTCTTCCAGAAGTTTTTTCCCGGCCGCCAGTCTTTCTGCCGAGAAACAAGACAGGACAAGGCGCTTGTCACCGAGGCTGACATTGCCAAGGACAGTCCGGCCCCTTTCGCCCGAAACAGAATACGACGATTCAGTTATCACAATACCCTTACCACCTTTGGGTTGAACCGGCGTAAACCCGTCCACAGGTTCACCTACCCAATCGAATCTGGCGCTTTTTGGCTCATCTTCATCTGGACCAACAAAGCGAAGGGAAGGGTGTTTTTTCAGTCTTGTTTCTGCATTCTTTCGGTCTTGCACCTGGTAAAAAGCCTGGGCAATAGAAAGCTCCTCGCCATCCGATGTCGTGAAACGTATCTTTCGAGGACGCTCTGCCAGACGGCGAACATAAGCCACAAATCTGTGACTGGTGTCCCGCATAAAGTCCTGCCAGTTGGGGTCAGGGTGTTGCCGGGAATATTCCCTGAACGATTTGCGTGCGAATGTCTCGAGCTTTGCCTTGTCCCATTGACCAAGTACCTGTATGGCCCCTGAGAAACAGTCCGTCTGCCCTTCAATTACTATTCGACCCAGAATGATGTCCCATTTCTTAAGCTGCTGCGACGTAGAGACATCTTGCACCCGGTAATCGTGGCCCTGAAAGATATCCCGCACATGAGAACCTACCCCCCTCTCCACCTCGATCACCTCATAGGCGCCATAAAGGGGATTCTGTAGCTGTTTTAGCATCAATCTGGCTGCCGCAGGTAGACGATCCCCCACCTCTTCGGCGAAGAGGTCTATCAGTCTTTTCCGTGAATCCAGTAGCCGGTAATCATGAACATACCAATCCATGAACAGGGAGTTATCTGCAGTATCCTTAAGGGGGAACTGCAATGCCTTGCTGGCGCTGCCCCAGAATTGCTTCAGGGCGCGGTTGAAATCACTCCTGAATCTCTCCTGGAAAATAAAGGTAGCAATATTTTGTCGCACCGCATTCGCAATCTCAAAGGGGCTGGCGCTGTCAAACGCCCTCTCCGCTTCGTCCTTGACCAGACAGCACCGCTTGTATTTCTTGCCGCTGCCGCAAGGGCAGAGATCATTTCTTCCAATCTTTGTGCTCACACCTGGCCTCCCATAATTTATCTGGTTGCCTGACGCCCGGAATGGGCTGTGGACTCTATCTTCCCAATGTTACCCGTCAGATGGCGGTGCGTCAACTGGTTAGGAAGGCAAGACCAATTGCATTATTCTCAAAAATACCCTATATTGAGTCAAGATGACCTATTGGTCAACTGAACGGAGGTAAACCGTGACAAGAAAGGTTAGCGCAGCACAGGCAAAAGCGCAGCTTTCGGCTCTGGTGGCGGAGGTTGCTTATGGAGGCCAGCATATTATCATTGAACGGCGAGGTAAACCCTTAGCCGCCCTGGTGAGCATGAGGGATCTGGAACATCTGGAGGGCGAGCATGCCACCTTTGCCCAGCCACGGGGGGCACTGGCCTTAGTGGGAGCATGGCGGGATGTTTCCGATGAAGAGATAGAGTTGCTCATCTTCGACATCTACCGGACGCGTGAACGGGATACGGGCCGCCCCGTCCACCTGGAGGCTTGATGTACCTGCTGGATACAGATATCCTCAGCAATCTGTTCAGGCCTACACCCTCCACTACACTGATTGCTAAGCTGGCAACGGTCCCCGTGGAGCAGCAGTTCACTTCAAGCATCACTCTGGGTGAGTTGGTATACGGGTCTCTCCGACTTGACCAAGGGGCAGGGCGCTGCTCGATCTCCTGAAAAACATGCTCCTCACCCATTTGCCTGTGCTTCCCTTTGATGCTTCGGCAGCACGAACCTACGGAGAACTGAGGGCCGAACTGGAACGGCGTGGGACACCGCTCGGAGATGCCGACATGCGAATCGGGGCTATTGCCCTGGCCCGGGGCTTGAACGTCGTCACCGGAAACACGCGCCACTTCGAGAAAATCCCCGGCCTGACAGTAGAGAACTGGCTGGAGGGGTGAAGGGAGATTATACTCAAACGTAGGTCGGTGGGAAACCAGACCTACAAATGGAAGAAGTAAGGATGGCAAGTACGTTGTCAACTTCAATTCGTCTTGGTAATCATACTTTTTCAAGTTTGAACAATAGTTTGTACTGAAATAACTCAACGTCGGGCAAGCCCTCTGTAGCAATTCGCAATTCCGGTGTAATTTCTCTGGCGACAATAACAATTCTGGCTTTGGGCGAATTTAGGAGTTGCTTCGCCTTGCTCCTGTAATATAAAGACTGACCAAGCGCCCTTTCGTGGCCACGGCTAACTTTCAATTCTACGACTACTGGAATGTCAGCCTTGTCAATTGCCAGAATATCAATTCTCCTGCCATTTGCATCTACCGTGTATTCAATACCTTCTCTTCCCTCCTCATCCTTGAATAAGCGTAATCCCGGCTCGATTAAATGTAAGTTATTCGACAAATAGTCTCTCAGGTGCACTTCTAGGGCAAAGCTAGTTTCTTCGGGATCCTCGTCCTCCGTTTCCGCTTCTGTTTCGGCTCTGCCTTCATTCATACCTATCATTTATCATAGATTCTTCTCAAGCGTTCAATCTGCTTCTCACCTTCTTGAGTATTTCCGAAAGGCCAGACCTGTTGAACGAATTGGTCGAGGATTTTGTTTTCTTGCAATAGGGTAACGACTCTGGCGCGCTTGAGCGTAGTGTAGTAGCTTCCCAAAGTGTCCTTTGAGTTTCTAATTTCGTCTGCCTTATTCCCGAGACCCCTGTCTGTCAGAAAACACCAAGCCAATCTAAGCGGTAGGCGTTCGAATTGTTCTCCTTCTGGGGTGCTTTCCATTTGGATACTCCGTTTAATATAACGCTATGTCACTTTCCATATCGTATCTTCCCACCGTGAACCACTGTTCAGCGATGCCTTGCTGGTTCGGTTTCTCGGGCATACAGCACTTCCCCTTTCGACAATATCTCCTCGACGAACTGGTCTCCTAAGGCAAGACGCTCTTCCACCTCTCCGGGAGTGTAGACGATGGGTGAAATAGAAATGCGGCGTTCTGGATCGTATATGAGTTTTTTGACCTCTACGTAGCGGTCTACCCATCTCTTATCCGTATCCTTGACTATGAAAAGGTCTATGTCGCTGTCTTCGGTGGGCTTTCCGTAGGCGTAGGAGCCGAAAAGGATTATCTTTTCCGGCTCATATTTATCTCTAATGCGGTCAGATATTTCCAGGATGAGCTTGCGCATTTTCCTGTCCGTAACCATACCCGGTCTCCTTACAACCCCACTAGCTTCCTTATCCCCATCTGCTCCATCAGGCCGTCTATCCGGTCCAGGACCTGGGCCTCGGATAGCTCCCGCTTATCGGCGGCATTGCCCTCGTAGATGATGGTCGGGATGCCGGACTTTTGCAGCGCCAGGTAGTTCTCTACCTGGCCAAACGACAATCCGGGGCAGCCGCGATTGCTGTGCATCATTACGCCGTCAGCATGCCAGTCCTGGACAATCCTCAAAAGCTGCCGGCTCTTTATTTCAGGCAGGGCCATGGCCCGTATCATCGGCTTTTCCTCATACCACAGGGCTATGGCTCTCAGGATGTCCTCGCGGGTCTTCATCCTCATTCCGCGCTCCTGAGGCAGCCGGGCCGGCCCCCACGAGCCGTCGGGATAGTCTTCCCAGGCGCCATGCAGGGCGTAGGTATATTGAGACCCCAGGACGACTGCGCCATATTGCTCCAGGTACCGGTACAGACCGAGGAAGTACCATGGGGGGATGCCGTCGTCCCATAACCGGCACTGTTCGATGGGTAACGCCGCAATCTTATTGGCGACCCTATCTTTAACCTCGGCTAGAACCTCTTTGTAAAATGCCAGCGTCTCCGGCATATGGCGCAGGGCCACGCTGGGAAAATACAGGGTATAGATAGTCTTCTGGTCGAGGGGCGCTGGTATGGTCTGGTTCAGCATGCAGATCTCAGCCCAGATACGAGTGCTCTCGAAGTGATTGTTGGCTGCCTTGAGCAGCTTCTCGTCATCATACTTTCTGCCTGTAACCTTCTCCATCCATTTGATGCAGGCCCCCAACTGGTCAACCACGTATTCTATAACGTCTTCATCCTTCTCCTGGCCGGGGAGCAAAGGGAAGTCCAGGGCGTAGCCTGGGATGCCCATGTGTTCGGCGACGAGTTGGTAGAACTTGCCCTCGCTTTCGCAGGCGCTTCTCCAGATAGCGAACTCACCTTTCGGGAACTCGCCGCCGTAAAGGTACTCGTTGAGGAACATGGAACCCCAGAAGTTGCGTGTATAAGCGCACATATCGCGGGCAAACCCTTTAGCCTCCGTGGCCTCGACGCATTTCTGAGAGAACTCAGGGTCACCGCCGACGCTGGCTCCGTAGGGATGGCCCTCGAAGGGGATATAATCATCGCCGAGGCCGGCGGGCAATTCCAAGAAACTGCCGCTATCCACCATGGCCAGCAGTTTGCCATCCCGTTTGGCGTTCATGACGGACTTGAAGTAGTTCAACCGCAGCTCTTTGGCTTTCTGCCAGCACTGCAGAGGTTTGGTCTGATATTTGGTAATTGTCATTTAATCGTTCTCCTTGATATTGAAACCGTATGCATGGAAACGTAATAATCGTCCTGTAGACCTAACCCCTGACCCCTTCCCAAAGTGGGGAAGGGGATGCTTCCGTTCAATAACCCCTTTTCGTGTCGGGAAGGGGTTGGGGGTCAGGTTTTTACACAAGTGCCGGCTGTAGCATCTCCAGGAAACTCTCCAGTCTGGTTTGGTACGCACCCAGCGGCCACACAATATCCATCTCGATATGGAGGCTGGGGATGCCGAGTTCCTTCATGAGTATTTCCTTAATCGGCGGGATATCGAACTCGTGCGGGTCGCAGAATTTCTGCTGAATGAGGATAGCGCCCTGAGCACGGAAGTCTTTTGCCAGCTTCGGGATATGCTTGAAACGCCTGCGTTCCTGAGTGATGTCCTTAGCCGGGCAGGCGGGGCGGTTCAGATAGCGGCTGGCGATGGCCGAAAGCCTGTCCTCCTTGGGCATAACATAGTTCCAGAAGTAGCGACTACCCGTGCAGTGGTCGTCAATAACTACGGTTGCCCCAAGGGACTCGATAAGCCGCACAAACTCGGTATCATCATTCTCGCTGCCCAGAATCATCAGGCGGATACCCGGGTCCTTGCGTTCCTTCTTCGTCGAAAATTCATGATAGGCGGACTTGAGCCAGACATTGTGCTCAGCCTTATCCGCGAGCTGGCTTGAGACCACCATCTCCATGCACTCGGCGCCGCTCACCGGAGGAAAGTCGTCCTTTCTCAGGTCGTAGATCTGCCTCAGATAACGGCGATTGGTATTGTACACATTAATAGATTTGTCCAGGTCATCATCGGTAATCGGTTTTTTAGTCCATTCCTCCAGCGAAGCTTTAAATTTGGTAAGCTGCTTCACCCAGAAAGGCTTGGCAGCCGCATGGTGGCCGATAGTCGGCACATACAGGTAGTAGCTGTATTCCAGAGGCACATGAGTTTTCCAGCTTGCAAATGTCTGCCGGATGTGAAGACATGAGAATGGGCCGATAATGCCATCCAGGTAGTCGTACTTACCCGAAAGCCCCTGGGCCAGGCAGTCCCGGCAGAGCGGGCAATACATACTGGATATATGCCGCTCAGCCATCTCCTGGGGCTCATGACTACCCAGGATGCGCACCGGCAGGATACCTGCGGCATAGACTATCTCTTCGGGTAGCCAGGTGCAAAAGTAACCTATAACCTTGCCACCTGTCCGCGCCTTCCACTGCCGGGCGTATTTATGTCGGTCGGCAATCACATTCTGGAAACTGGTCGTCATTTTAGAAGCTCCCTGTTATAATTAATGGCTTTTATAGATTGAGGATAATCCAGATGTCCTTGATAACAAGAAAACATCATTTATATTTTACCACATTGCCATTGGTTGTTAAATCACAGATGAACGGGGCTTGTCTGGTAGTGCCACCTGGTGTAGAATAAATGGAGAGCATAACAGGAGGGATATAAAGTGGCGAAGGTTAATGTTTCTTTGCCCGGGGCGCTGCTGGAGAAGCTCGATGAGGCAGCCAGGGAGACACATACCAGCCGCAGCGCCTTCCTCGCCGAGGCTGTGGAGCGCTATTTAAAGGAGATGGAAGAGGAAAAATTAAAAGAGCAGCGGCGTAAGGCGGCTGCGTCTATTCGAGAAATTGCCAAACTAATAGGTCCATGGGACGGGACTAAGGAGATACTCAAATCGCGCGACTCACATTAGTGCTGGACGCCTCGGTTCTTGTCAAGTGGTTTTCCACCACTGGTGAAGCCAACGTTGCCGAAGCCGTTGACATTATGGAACGTCACGCCGAAGGTGACTTAGTTGTGGCGGTGCCGGATCTGGCTTACTACGAAGTTGCCAATGCCCTTACGGGGAAGAAAGTGCTTACCATACAAACAGTTAATTTAGCTATGCGCGATTTGTTCGATTTTAAACTCCAGACCATCGCTATAGACGCTGAACTTATGGTAGAAGCAGTCAAACGAGCCCGGGAATTCAAGATAACCATATATGATGCTTCGTACATTGCTGTAGCTGAAAAATGCAATTGCCCCCTGGTTACGGCCAACCCCCGGCACCAGGGATTGGCAGTTGGCTGCCAGGTAATCCCCCTGGAGCGGTGGGGGAAGAGGGCTGGATGAATTCGTTTATCATGGGTGGTTTATTACTGCGACAAATTTTAGCTACACTTTTTAGCGGTTTGTATTACTTACGCAATATCATTATACT